>CAYNVT010000118.1:0-12934 GCA_964400685.1 uncultured Bacteriovoracaceae bacterium
CCACCTGTCAGATTTGATCGGAACTAATACATTTCATAGCGGATCCAACTGATTCAGAGCAAGTAATCGAACCTGGGTCGCATCTTGAAGCTATACCAGTTGGAAGTATCGGACATCTACTTCCTTCATCCTCAAAATACTTTCCTTCCTCATCTGACACACTGAAGCAAAACACAGCCAGTGATCTTAAAGAGTTTGTGAAATCTTCTGCTGCTCAAGGTAGTGACCCTTTTGCTATAGTCATTCGATTCACACGTGAGAGTGAGTATATTCGAAAGTACGGGACGGTAGCGCTTAACATGGCAATAGCCAAGGTATATCGCGAGGCTCTAATAACATTCCATGCTTCGAAGAATGTAGAGGTACTAGATAGAAGTTTTATTTGCATCGTTGGAACTAAAAGTGCTTATAATGAAGAAATGGTTTCTGAATTTGTTCAAAATATTGCCACCGAATTGCCCGAACTAGGTATTTTCGCTGGTATATTCTGCGAAGCTGATCGAAAGACTCCAATAAATAAAGATCAAAGTTCCTTGAATTCTGCCAATTGTATTGAGTTAGCACGCTTTGCTGCATCCGATTCAGGTCGTTCTCCTGAAACTCGTCTACGCCACTTTAGCTACCAAGTTGCAGAGGCTGTGCTAAATGCACTTAGAGAATCTAGCTCCTTTGATGTAGCCTTTGCGGACTTTGAAATGCTACGCAACATGGGTGTCGAGTCTGCTAGTCTGTTCAACATTGGCGGGATTATTGCCGGAAAGCTTGGTTTTCACCAACAATCTATGGAACATTATGCCGCCGCAATAGCTAAAAATCCAAAGCCTACTATCTACAAGAGCAACTATGGAATTGCAGTGTACAGAATTGGAGAACAAGATCCGGCTCTTAAAATACTAAACACACTTCCAATCGAAAATGTCGACAATCTCCTTACCCTTCATCCTTATGGGTATGTAACATATGCTAGACTTCTTGCTAGAGCACGAATCAAGGGCTCCACTTTATTTGACGTTTCACGATTTAAACATATCGCACCCAAAGCCCTTTCAATTCCAGAGTTTAAGGATTCACCTGAATCTCAAATTATTCAAGAAGCCCTTAAAGTAGAAGAAGAAGGGTCAGCCCCAGCAATTGACAAAATATTGGACAACTCCGGGACGCTCATGAAAATATGATTAATCGCTGGGGTATCATGACTCATAAGTTATAAGCCCTTAAACTTGACGATTTTATTAAAATGCCAATGATAAAGGTCTGATGAAAGATTGTGCAAATCAATATTTTAGAGGAAAACCAAAGGGGGGTCTCAACGGTTTGTTTCCCTGCCGCGACCCCTTAGGCATTTTCTTTTTGTTGAATTTATTTTGAATGATGGTGGTGTAAATAGCAGTCAGGGACGTTGATTGGAAAATAAAAAACTAAGAGAAATGTAATAAACAAATTAACAGAATAGCAGTCAGGGACGTTGATTGGAAAATAAAAAATTAAGAGAAATGTAATAAACAAATTAACAGGAATGGGATTTGTGAATTGTCGGGTGCAGACCCATTTACAATCGGCCCCGATTTCGGACAACCGTCCTATTACAGATCAAATAAGAAACGCATTACTGAACCATTTTATTATGATATAGATTATCAATGAAAAAGCCCCTGTGTTCAGAAAAAACTGGTTCTCCTGCATGCAAAAAAAACCTGCCGGAGCGCAGTCCGGGACGCTGATGATATTATGAAAGCATCTGTTGACGCCTTAACCATAAAGCCCGGGAGGACCAGAGGGACGCTGATTGGAATATTAAAAAACCAAGGTGCAGTCCGGGACGTTGATTGAAAAATAAAAAACTTAGAGAAATGTAATAAACAAATTAACAGGAATGGGATTTGTGAATTGTCGGGTGCAGACCCATTTACAATCGGCCCCGATTTCGGACAACCGTCCTATTACAGATCAAATAAGAAACGCATTACTGAACCATTTTATTATGATATAGATTATCAATGAAAAAGCCCCTGGATTCAGAAAAATCTGGTTCTGCCGCACGTAAAGAAAACCTGCCGGATTCAAAATCAGGTGAAGGTGTCTGTAATGGTTTTGACGAATTGCAGAAACTACTTCCAATGGAGGAAAACCGCCTCTTTATTATCGAAGAAAAGTATCTGATACATGATGCAAGCAGGATGATAAAGATGCAGAAAGATCTCTTTCGCATGTTCAGCGGCAATGCGAATTCAAGAACAGCAAAAAAAACCCGGGCAGGAAAAAACCAGCCGAAACTGACAAATTCGATCAATCCTGAAAACCTTAAAAAACGCCTTATTTCGATGATCGAAGAAGAAGAGCTTTATCTTGATGAAGAAATTACGCTGGCATCGCTTGCATATTTGCTTGATGTCGAACCTCATCAGCTTACGCTTTTTCTTAACCAGTACATGGATACGAATTTCCGCGACTTCATCAATTCGTATCGGATTGAGGCGGCAAAAATACAGATCGAGAAAGAGCCTGCGGAAAGCATTCTGGCTATTGCCTTCAGGACCGGATTTAATTCCAAGGCGAGCTTTAACCGTATCTTCAAGAAGGTTGCCGGTCAGACCCCCAGCCAATACAGAAAATCATCGTCTCAACATAAACTGTCTTAAGGTTCATCAAACAGATACCTGACTGTAATAAAATCGGAATAGGTCTCATATTTTTATCTTGAGGCGACAATGAAAAAAATATGCCGTATTTCCTTGTTCATGAGAAGGAAAACAGGATTTTCCGAGCCGGTTCATTTGCGGCGACGTCTGTATGTGCGGCTGTCTTCATTATTATCTGAAATCAAAATCGAAAGGAGATGAAATGGAACTGTTGAAAAATCTCAATAAGAAGGAGATCAGGGAGTTTTTTTCAAAAGGCTGGATGACCCATGACGCGATGTGGCTTTATCACTGCATGAAAGAGCTCGGCCCGGAAAAGGCAAACGAAATAAACATTTCTGCCGTGCATTCCATGTCCCTTGTTGAAATCAGGAGAATCCTCAAGCTCATGGGCAGAGAAGGCAAACCCGTTCTGACATATGACGATCTGAGAGAAATAATCGATACGACCTACAAACTCATTCAGCCTGAATTCATGAAGCTGTACTATGAGTTTCCTGAAAAAAACGTGTTTCGGGGAGGTTTTCATGAATGCTTCGCATATAATGGGATGAAAAAATTCGGGATGCAGGATGTCTACCGGTGCGGGATTCTTGCAAGAGTAAAAGGCTGGTTTGAGGGAATGGGGGTTGAATATGAGATGATCCCCGAGGTTTCGAGGTGTCTCATGCTTGATAAAGGAAAATGCGAAATAGAGTTCCGTACAAGGCTTGCATGATTAAAATCTGCGTCTGAACGATGGGTATGAGTAATAAATTTTATCAACCGATTAAGGAGGACGATATGGAGACTGGCCAGCCAGTTGTAAGACCATTGGAAATTAATTCGGTTATTGATGTCAAACCCTATGACATAGACTTTATGGGCATTGTCAGCAACATCTCATATGTGCGCTGGTTCGAGGATCTCCGGTTGAAATTTCTGGAAATTCATTATCCGCTGGATCAACTGATGAAAGACGGACATGTTCCGATCATCCAGTCAACGCTTATCAATTACAGGCGGCCTATCCGAATGTTTGACCATGTCACTGGCTGCATATGGATGGAGAGTTTCGATTCGCCGAAATGGACGGCCGTTATGGAGATTATGGTTAATGAAAAAATGGCCGCCAAAGCTACTCAATCCGGTTTTTTTATAAGCCTTGCCACAATGAAACCTTCGACTGTCCCTGAACGCCTTCAGGAAATTTACGACATGGCGATTTTAAAAAGAACGGGGAGATCATAAAGATCAGCCCCTAGAAGATGACGGGATACTGAAGATTTTGAGATTTGGCAGATTGTAAATTCTCTCGGTGGCCGCGTCTCGACAATCAATAAAAATGGTAAACTGTCGGGGCAGGATGCGCTTGACCCGATAAACTAAGCCGGAAAACAAGAGGTCTTGATAACTGATTAACCTGGGATCTTCCGAAAAATCAGCCATCAAGCCCCAGATATGAACAGATCATGCGGTTAAGTTCTCTGATGAATGCGCTTTTGTCGAATTCGTCACGCCTTTCCATAATGAGCCAGTGGCAGGCCATCTTGATCACATAGACAACAAGTTCTGAAGAGAGGCCTGGGTTTTCAAATTTGCCGGGATATTCAGCCGTCATCTTTTCTTCGATTATCTTCGAATAGAGCTTTTCGTTAGAGCGTATGATTTTCTGAATGTGCGGAGGATACAGGATATCTTCGTCAAGTATCCTGTGGAGATCGGGGTCGCGCTCGTTCACTTCTATTGCCGTCTCTATTGCAACGGCAATTATTTCTTTGAGTGTAATTTTGGCGTTTATCTTTTCAGACAGTATCTCAGGTCCTCTCGCCATGTGCCTTTCGAGGAGCGCCACCAGTATCGCGTCCTTGTTCGGAAAATACTGGTAAAGCGAGCCTATCGAAATCCCTGCGCGCTCTGCGATGCGGTTGGTGGTGGTCCGGACATATCCCAGGCTTGTGAAAACCTGAGCAGATGCCTCAAGTATCACTTCGCAGGTATTCATCGACCTGGACTGAACTGGCTTCCTGCGAGGATTCAGACGTTTGCAGCCTTTCATTAATATGTCCCTTTCAATGCGAGTAGACAAACGTGCGCATTTGAATGAATATTCCATAATATGAGCTATTGCTCACATTGGCGCAACTTAAAAAGGGAGACGATATGAAAAAGGCGGGTTTCAATAAGAGAAGGTTCGTTACGATTCTGATGGCAGTAAGCTTCATCGGGTTGCCGGTAACAGGCGTGATGCTTCATCTGGCAAGACATGCCTCGGCGGCGGAATCGATCCATATCTGGATGATCGCACACAACGCGCTTGCGCTCGTTTTACTGATTTCGGGCAGCTTCCATATAGTCTTCAATTTTAAATCGATCAGGCGTTATTAGTATAAATATCAATACAAATCGTCACTTCCGGATGGTATATAAACAGTTGCGAATATTACTTAGCATCGGGAAATGCATGTACCGTTAACGACGGGAAAAACAGCTGTTTCAATATTCAATACCGGGAGGATGTCATGGCTTTAAGATTCGGTATTATAGGCTGCGGACAGGTAAGCCGCGTAGGTCACGGGCCGGCGATAGTAGCGGATGGCCGCGCAGAGATAGAGGCGGTTGCCGACCCGGATGAAGGAAACCGTACGTCGTTCGCGCGGAAATTCAAGGCGAATCGTGTTTTCAATGATTACCGTGAAATGATTTCGCAAACCGATTTGGACGCGGTGGTAATAGCCTCCCCGCCCTGGCTGCACAGGCAGATGTTCGAAGACTGCATTGAAGCGGGCGTGCATATACTGTGCGAAAAGCCCCTGGCTACGACAGTCGAAGATTGCATGCGCATGACAGAACTCTCGAAGACGGCTGAGAAGATTATTCAGATCTGTCACTCCAAGCGGTTCGAAACCGGGTTCCAGAAAATAAAGGAAATGTGCGACAGCGGCTCCCTTGGCCGGATATACCAGATGAGCCTGGACTGGCATTATTACATCCCGGACTTTACGCAGGGCTTTCTGAGAAAGACGCTCGACCTCTTCAAAAAAGCCGGGATAGATTTTGAAAAGAAATACGGCGTGTGGCGCTATTTCGATGAACGCACGGGCGGCGGCGATTTCTTCGACCACGGGCCGCATTACATCGACCTGATGAGATTTTTTATGGGCGAAATAGAAAGCGTATACGCCAAGACCGGCTTTTCATATCCGGGCCGCAAATTCGAAGACCAGGCGGTTGCCGTTTTCAAACTTTCGAACGGTGCGCTCGCAGTCATCGAAAAGAGCTGTCTGGCCTTAGGCAGGCCCGAGGGTTATGAAAAGGGGATGATAAACGCGGAAAAGGCGCGCGTACGTTTTGAGGCCTTTCAGGAATATGAGCACAGGCCCATGAAGCTGGGCATTTACAGGCATCTCAACATGATACCGGATGCATTCACGCCGGTCTTTCTTCCGCGGGGAATAGACAATACACTTTATTTCCGGCAGATGAGGCACTTCATAGACAGGCTCACTGGAGACGACGGCATCAAAAGAAATTTCTCGGGCAAATGGGCGGCGGATACTGAAGATGCCGCAATAGCGGTTGCATGGACACTGGCCGCATACCGCTCGTCAAGGGAAGGCCGCGAGATAAAAAGATCGGAGCTGTTCGCCTGAGAGGCCCGGGGCTGTTAATATCATGATCAGGGAGACAAATATGGAATCGGATAGATACAATCGCGGATGGGATAAGCTTAAGGAGATAGATGGCCATGGCGTGGGAATATGTGATTGAGTCCCTGAAGGACATTGCACCGGACCTTGCCCGGTATGTCATCGAGTTTCCTTTCGGCTATGTCTACTTCTGCGGGGTTCTGACTCTCAAGGAACACGAGATAGCCACCGTGGCCGCCCTGGCCGCACTGGGAAATGCCCGGCTGCAGCACATCAACGGAGCCCTCAACGTTTGCTGCCGAGAGCATGATGCTGGAATAGCTCATGGACTTTATATCCGGGATAATACCCGACAACAGGAAATCAAAAGCCGGATCGTATAATGACTGTAAGACAATCGACTATGAATGACTTTGAAGGATGGCTCGAACTTGCGAGAGAGGTGGAGCCGCTGTTCGGACCGATGGCAGATGAGCCCTCGTTCTGCGAGGGTCTCAAACAGGCCATACTCGAAGGAAAGGCCCTGTGTATTGACGGAGACGAAAGGGGCCGCATTTCCGGGGGCGTCATAATATCCAGTGAGGCAAATGAAATTCTCTGGCTGGCCGTTGCCGCGCGTTTGAGGGGACAAAAGGCCGGGGCCGCACTCCTGACCGAGGTATTGATGCATCTGGACAGTACGAGACCGGTTGCTGTGACCACCTTCGATAAGACTGTAAAAGCCGGCATCCCGGCGAGAAGGCTGTACGAATCATTTGGATTTAAAGATCAGGTCTCGGCCGGAGTGAATCCCGCAGGCATACCTATAAGCGTCATGTTGCTCGAGAGGATAAGTTCAGTCAGCGCGGATGTGATGAACGGAAATATGAAATTCACCTTGCGCACGGCGTTGAACGAGGACAGGGATAAAATTGAAAGGCTTGTATTCGGTATACTTAAGGAATACGGCCTCAAACCCGATCCCGAATCAACTGATTCCGACCTTTCGGACATAAGACGAGAGTATCTTGACAGGGGAGGCGCGTTCGATGTCATGACGGACGAAACCGGCAGGATTGTCGCTACCGTCGGACTGTACAGGCTCGATTCGTCCACGTGCGAGATACGCAAGATGTACCTTGATGCGGATTTACGCGGAAAGGGTCTGGGCCGCCGCCTGCTGGAATATGCGCTTTCAAGGGCCAGGTCGCTCGGATATTCAAGGGTCGAACTCGAGACGGCATCGGTTCTGAAAGAGGCTATTAAGCTTTACGAAAGCTACGGTTTCCACAGGCATTGCCGTGATCATCTGGCCTCACGATGTGACGCCGCATATTTTCTTGAGCTCGCTGGGCATGATATTCAGTCAAATGAATATTGATGTTTGCCGTCGTTGAAAATATGAGTTTTATGTTGAAAGCCTGGGAATATACCGGGGTCTTCGCATAAGGATGAATGGGAATATGAAGGTTTTTGAAAAGCCGGGACCTATCAATAGAGAATTTCGCGGAACTCTTCACAAAGGGAGGGATATAACGGGGCTTTTTGTGCGGTCTTTGACGTGTCATCACATAAAGGAAGATTGGGCCTCGTCATGACTGCACAGATAAGCTGGATCATGGCGATCATGCTTATGTGGCTCATTATCTGGAACCTCGGAGTGCTGCCCGTCTGCATTCTTGTATATGCAATTCCATTGAGTCTGCTGGAGGTTTTTGTTGCAGCATTCATATGCATGAAGCTTGGCCCCGGGTGGTGTGGAGAGCTAATGTGAAGCGGCAAACACAGACAGGACGGAATCCCAAGCAAAAGGAGTTGATCGAAGCCGAGAGAATATTGAACCTCAACCCGATCCAGCAGAGAAATCATCCCTCAGCGGTTCCGGCAGATATCAGCAAGCTTGCGCACATCAACACATACGGAAGTCTGCCGGAGTTTTATCTTGACCGGCCGTTTACATGCTGCAGATGCGGCAGGAGAGAGATATGGAAAGCCATAGACCAGAAGTGGTATTATGAGGAAGCAAAGGGACATATTGATGCGAGAGCGGTTGAGTGCCATGATTGTCGCAGAGCAAAAAAAGGGTGAAAGTCGAGGATGAAAAACCCACCTGAACCTCAAGGTGTCTGCCCTTTGATGTTGACAGTATTGTTTAGCGGCAAAGATATTCAAAATTCTGATATATGGAGATAATCTACGTTAAATGATCGAATACACAACGACAATCGAAATAAAAGATATCACTTCAAAAAAGATAATTGATTTTATGATTACATGTACGGATGCGGAATATAACAACTGGTGGCCGGGAACTCATATCTCATTTCATGAACTTGATCATAAACCTGACATCATAGGTAGTTCGGTATACTTTGATGAATTTGTAGGCCGCATAAGACTTAAATTCCATGCCATCATCTCAGACTACATCCCTGATAAGCTGATTGCATGGCAGATGAAAAAACTGATCCTGCTGCCGGCAAAACTTATCCTTCAGGCCGAGCAGAAGAACAATGATGTGATCCTGAAGCATTCGCTGTTGATCGGATTCAAGGGAATCCTTTCGATGTTGGATCCGATAATAAAGGTATTTATTCCGAAGAATCTGGAAGCTGAACTCAACGAACATGCCAGGCATGAGTTTGGAATACTTCCTGAAATGCTTAAATCGAGAAGGAACCGAGATCAGGAAAAGAAAAATGTCTGAGGTGTGAAACATTCATCGATTTTATCTGATGAACAGTAAAATCAGCTTTGATAAACCCGTATATTCCGCTGCTACGCATAAAACGCATACAATTGCATAGACCAGGAGTTTGGTTTCAGCCCACCGGTCGTTTATCCATTCGCCCCTGAACGCAGATGTAATATCCGGAGTCAGCCAGTAACCGATTGATTCACTCAATCCCCCATTGCGTCCGAAGATTAATTCAGCAAGAAACTTATAAACCGGCAAGTTGATTATGATTAGTACGAACAGAAGCACAGGGTGATTGAGCCATCTGTAAATATCGGCAATGAATTCCATAAAGGTAAATCATAAACTTACCTGGATATGATGGCAAGAACAATAAGGAACCACCTTATAGTGAATATTGACAAGGTAGAACAGCTAATCTAAAAAAACTGATAAGCTGAATATGATAAATATAAATTGAATTGAGGGGGGGTATCAAATGAAATCTAAACTGATATTGATTACGACATTTATTTGTCTATTCATACTCCAAGCATGCGGTACCATCCGGGTTGTCTCTGTTGATGCTGACAGGGAATCTTTCGAAAAAGATAAAACAGAGAAAATAAATAATGAAGGCGCTGAACACGGGTATGGCGAATACAGTCTATATCAACTATGCAGTAAGACACCTAATATATATGGTGGGACTGTCTTCAGGTTCCGATCAATCCTTAAACCATGTATTCACACACATGGGGAAGGTCAGCTTGCTGCGATGATATTTGTTCTGCCGATAAATTTTGTATTCTCAATTATTGATTTGCCATTCTCTGCAGTTGCAGACACTGTTATTCTTCCTTATACGATTTATCGCCAGATCAAATTCGGTAACGCATGTGACGGTTATGGAAGATGTTCTCAATGTGGTGGCGAAAAACCATTCAAGGCTTCTTTTTCGGGTTTCAGTTCCAACAACAGAATTGAAGTCAGAATTAAAGATGATTATGGTAGTTATGAAAGATGGTTTAAACCATATGGAATAATTATTCCCAATTCCCTGGATAGCACTGGCAGAGAACTTCAAAGAGCTTATGGATATGGACCTCTCAGAGACAAAGAATTATTAATTACTCCAATGTATGAAGAAAAAACTGGATACATGAGAAGTATGATCGATATTAACAGCAAGGTAAGCATCCAAACCATTCTGTTGCAACACGGTTATGCCTGGGTGGATGAATCCTCATGTAAAAAACCCGTATGTGATGAGTGGAGGAAAATCGAAAAACAGGCAAAATTGAATAGAATCGGGATCTGGAATAACCTTTCAGAAAAGGATATCGCTGATCTAAATGATATCTATTATGAGGAAAATCCTCCTCAAAATATTCAGGGGTTTAAAGACTCATATACAGGCATAGAATTTGTTTTTGTAAAAGGTGGCTGTTTTAAAATGGGTGATCCTCTTGATTATGAAGACAATAAAATTGTTCATGAAGTATGTGTTTCAGATTTTTACATAAGTAAATACGAAATTACGCAAGCCCAATGGGAGCTTGTAATGGGAAGCAATCCATCGAAGTTTAAAAATTCCGGAAAGAATTGTCCGGTCGAAAATGTAAAATGGAATGATGTTTCCAGCTTTGTTGAAAAAATTAATTCACTAACCGGCGAAAAATATTGCCTCCCAACTGAAGCAGAATGGGAATATGCATGCAGAAGCGGTGGAAAAGATAATATATTCAGTGGAAGCAACAAACTTGATTCAGTTGGCTGGTATAAAGACAATTCAAATAATACTACCCATCCGGTAGGCGGGAAAAAACCAAACAGTCTAGGAATTTATGACATGAGCGGCAATGTTCCAGAATGGGTATATGATTCGTATGATAAAGATTATTATAAAGAATCTCCTCATGATAACCCAACAGGGGCGTTGGAAAGTGTTTTTAGAGTGGTTCGCGGAGGAGGATATGATAGTTATCCCTCATACTGTTCATCCTCATTTCGCTCAGCTAGAATTCCCAATTCAAATTCAATAGGCTTCAGAATTGTAAAACTTACTGATAAAGAATCAATAAGCAAAAGATCATTTCAAGAATACAATTCTAAGCCAATAGTTAATAGTCCACAAGGTTACATAATTATTGATAACAGGGCAGAAATAATCAAATAGAATGAATAGAGATGAGATCGGCTATTCAATAGAATATCTTTCAGAGCATGAGGAGTTCATGCCGGTGGTCGCATCATGGTTAATTGAGCAGTGGGGATTCCTCGATCCTGGTTTTACTGTTACAGATGCCGTCACAGATTTTAAAACCCGCTTCAAACCCGGCGGCATCCCCTGCACGGTGATCGCTCTTATAAATGGTGAAATCGCAGGGACCGCGAGCCTCATAAACGATGACATGCCGGAAAGGCCCGAGCTCACACCTTGGCTGGCAAGTGTGTATGTGGTTCCTGAGTTCCGGAAAAAAGGGATTGCAGGGAAAATGATCGACAGGATTATAAATGATGCCGCAGCCTTGGGAGTATCGAGATTGTATCTGTTCACCTTCGGTGATCCATCCTTCTACTCGAAAAGAGGCTGGACAATAATGTCGAAAGATGTCTATCACGAGAGGCCCGTCACCATAATGTTCAGGGATTTAATGACAAGCAGGTAACCTCATAAGACATCGCCGCACATTTCAATATTTATTTTTTCCTTTTTGCGTCCCATAATCAAGATAGGGCTGCCACACGATACAACACTGCCTTTTCTCAGAGATATCAACAACTGAAATTGTGTAATCAGTGATAGTCCTGAAGATATAAAATAAAACTAGTAGGAGATTTCGTACTTCTGCCGGAGAAGAGGATGATGTTTGATATGAATCCTACAGAACGCATTATAAGGACTCTGGAAGGCAAACCCGTGGACAGGGTGCCGTCATGGATGCCCTACCTCGAGGAAAGAACGATACACGACATCCTGGGCAGGCCGCTCATTTCAAGCGAAAGTCTTGCAGGAAACAGTATTGTCAAATGGCTGCTGGACCGTTATGGGCCGCAACTGACAAGGCTTATCCTGACGCCGTCGGAAAACGCCATCAGGGAAAATGGAATCAGGGCGGCGATAAAAATCGGGCTTGATTCTCTGTGGGTGTTCTACGATGAGTCATTCACCGCGATCGACAGCACCGAAATAGCCCATGCCGGAGGAGGAATTTTCACGATCTATCCAGACGGTTACGGGAACGTAACCTATATGTACAAGAGGCCTGGCATAAAAACACGAGAGGACTTCGAGACATGGCCCTACAGAATCAATCCCGATGATGTTGCTCACAGGGCATTCAATTGGTTCAGAAGGATTATGCGCAGATATGGCGATAGAATATGCATCTGCGGAAACGGCGCTGCTGTCGGCATCCATGAGAGTATTTCATGGGCTTTGGGATTCGAGATGCTTGCCAGATGGATAAAAAGGGAACCTGCATTGATACGCCGGCATATTCAATGGGCCGAGGATCTTTACATGAAAACCTCGATTGCACTCATGGATGCCGGGGTACCAGTAATCATGGTCGGCGACGATCTTGCATTCAAGACCGGGCCTCTGATGAATCCGAAACAGATAGACGAGCTGTTCGGTCCATCATATACCAGGATAATAAAGGCAGTCCATGAAAGGGGTGCGAAGGTCATCTTCCACTCATGCGGCGACAATACCCTTTTATTCGATATGTTCATTCGATGGGGAGCAGACGGACTTCACGCATACGAGCTGACTTCTAACGTCGATATATATGCCCAGAAGAATATCAACGGAGACAGGGTTACAATGGTAGGCGGAATAGGCGTCGATTACTTGCTCACGGAAAGGTCCACACATGAAGAGGTGGCTTCAGCCGTGAGGGAACAGGTGAAAAGGCTCGGCGCGAACGGACGTTATATCCTGGCTCCGGTTCATGGACTTCCTTCAGTGCCCGGCGACAAGTTAAGGACAATGGTTGAAACTC
>CAYNVT010000119.1:0-12925 GCA_964400685.1 uncultured Bacteriovoracaceae bacterium
CTTGTACAGGGATATCGAGTTCCCCGAGAAGATCATGTTCGATCCGATACTTCTGCACTTTCACACCTCCGCTCACCAAATTAAAATGGCTTGACCAGAATTACCAGTCAAGCCCTCTTTTTCCCTTGATTCAGGTCAATGAATCAATGTCCCGAGCAGCCACAGCATCCTTCATCTTCCATATGAGGAACGGCAACGCCCCTTTTTACATAATGGGTATGAAGAAGATCATGGGATTTATGTCCGAGCGGCTCTTTGAGGAAGTTTTCATAGAGCTTCTTGACGGATTCATTTTCATGTGACTGACGCTTCTGCTGAACCTCTCCGTCATCTCTGTATAGGGCTTCGGCACGAAGCATTCTGATCTCATCGTTCGTCGGGATCGGTGAACCGCCGCCTGCAACGCATCCGCCGGGACATGCCATTATTTCGACGAATGCATATTCGGCCTTTTTGTCTCTTATTAGATCCATGATCTTTCTTGCATTTCCAAGCCCGTGGGCAACGGCAATCTTAACCTTTCCGAGAGGACCTACTTCAACCTCGGCTTCTTTGACACCTTCAAGACCGCGGACCGGTGTAATGTCAAGGTTCGGCAGATCTTTCCCGACAACCACCGCATATACCGTACGAAGCGCCGCTTCCATAACGCCGCCGGTTGCCCCGAATATCGTTCCTGCTCCCGTGTACTCGCCCATGGGCGCATCGAATTCCTCGTCCGGGAGATTGACAAAATCGATGCCGGCTTCTTTTATCATACGGCCGAGTTCCCTTGTTGTAAGTACATAATCCACATCGCGGTATCCGCTCGAGCACATCTCGGGACGGCTGGCTTCATACTTCTTAGCCGTGCAGGGCATGATGGAAACGCTTACTATGTCTTTCGGGTCAATGTTTGCGAATTGTGCATAATATGTCTTCGCAAGCGCGCCGAACATCTGCTGCGGTGATTTGCATGTCGAGAGGTGCTCAAGAAGATCAGGATAGAAATGTTCGCAGAACTTTATCCATCCCGGGCTGCATGATGTCACCATCGGCAGAGTCCCGCCTTCCTTGACCCTCTTCAGAAGTTCGTTTCCTTCTTCCAGTATCGTCAGGTCTGCAGTGAAGTTGGTATCGAACACCTTGTCAAAGCCAAGCCTGCGGAGAGCGGCTATCATCTTCCCGGTTACCAGCGATCCGGGAGGCATACCGAACTCTTCTCCAAGATTTGCGCGGATCGCAGGGGCTTCCTGGACAACGACATGCTTGGTCGGATCCTGAAGAGCGGCCCATACCTTGTCTACATCATCCTTTTCATACAATGCGCCGACCGGGCATGCCATCACGCACTGACCGCAGTTGATGCAGTTCGTTTCGCCGATAGGAAGGTTGAATGCCGGAGCAACTTCGACATGAGGTCCTCTTTTCACAGGACTCAATGCGTTTACCGACTGCACCTGTGCACATACGGTTACGCAGCGATGGCAGTGTATGCATTTTCTGTTGTCCCTGACTATTGACGGACTTGAATCATCGATTTCAGTCTTAGTGAAATCAGGATATTCGAATCTCACCCTTCTGACATTGGCAAACTCAGCAACCTTTTGAAGTTCGCAGTTTCCATTTCTGATGCAGAAATTACATTCTGTTGGATGATTTGCAAGTAGGAGTTCGATTATCATCTTCCTGGCATTTCTTACTCTTGCAGAGTTCGTATGTACGACCATATTATCACTTACCGGGAACACACACGAGGCAACAAGGTTGCGCATTCCACCGACTTCGACAACGCACACCCTGCAGGCGCCAGGGGTATGATTTATATTCTGCCATGCACAAAGAGTAGGAATCGTTATGTCTGCCTTTTTTGCAGCTTCTAAAACAGTTGTTCCGGCTGGAACTTTGACCTCTTTACCGTCAATCTTCAAGGTTACTTCAGACATTATGGCTGCCCCTTTCTAAATGAATTTGTTGTTTAATTTCAATAGATTTCCATATTATCAAACTAATAATCTGTCAATATATTATTTATTATTATTGTTTTACAACAATAAAAAGTCTTTTTATTGTTATTTAATACAATATTAGGGTTTCCTATTTATGTTTCATGTAATTAATATCAATGAATTATTGATTTTATGAATTCTCATTCAACATTTGAAAGCAAAAAAGGGATGGCAATTCATTGCCATCCCTTTAAAAAATTATCAAACAATTATGACCTGTATAACCGGTTGCCTAATTATGATATTAAGGAGGACTTAAACTGCTTCCGCTCCCAGTTACACAGTTACGAAAACCCCTTTTTCAGGCCCTACCACATTTACCATCATATTAGATGGTTGCATTATTGTAATACTAACACAACAATTAAATTATGGCAACGTCATTTGAAATTAATTTTTTATTTTAATCACTTTTCCATTATACCTAATTATGATGCCTTTCAGGTATGATTTTTCATCGGGAATTTTTTCTATAATATTGATGTCCGAAAAAAAGGGATCAGTTACCTGCCAGATAACTGATCCCTGCCATATGACTTCTTTTGCAGCTGTTATTCTTCAATAAATCTGCATGCCTCTACTATATGAGCCGGTCCGAACCCATGTTTCTCATAGAGATATTTTTCTGTGGCCACTTCGCCAAATTTGTCAGGTATGCCAAGGCGTTTCACCCTGGTCGGACATCTCTCAGAAAGCACTTCGCATACCGCCCCGCCCAGACCGCCTATTATGGTCTGGTTTTCCACGCTGACGACCTTTCTTGTCTTCTTTGCCGAAGCGATAAGGGTATCTTCATCGAAAGGTTTGACTGATGGATAATGCAGCACATCTGCCATGATACCATCTGCTGCAAGCATATCTGCAGCTTTCAAAGCGGATTTTGTCATATATCCGGTCGAGACTATCGTCACATCGGAACCCTCTCTCAATGTTATCGCCTTGTCCGGATTGAAGATATAGTTATCATCGAACAACTGCGGCTCTTTTGAACGAATAAGCTGAAGGTATGTGGGTTGCTTTGCCCTGGCCATATATTTCATTACAGCCCTCAGCTCATAGGCATCGGCGGGTGCGTATATATGCATATTAGGCATGGCACGCATTATAGCCATGTCAGTAAAGTCCATGTGTGTGCCGCCGTTTGAACCCTGCGTCAGCCCCGGCGCAGTACCGACAATCTTTACATTGTTGTTCGCATAGGCGCAGCTTATATAGATCTGGTCATAGACCCTGCGCGATGCAAAAGCAGTAAATGTAGCAGCGAACGGGATCTTGCCCTCGGATGCAAGGCCGGCAGATATGCCTATCATGTTTGCCTCGGCAACGCCCACATCTAAAAAGTTGCCTGGATTTTTCGACGACACTTCAGGGAACGTGCCTGATGCCTTTCCAAGGTCAGCTTCAAGGCTTATTACATTGGGATTCTCTGCTATCAGTTCGTTAAGTGTTTTTGCATAAACCGTACGCATTTCCATTTCATGCCAGCTCATAAATACCTCCTTACTCATCGCCGTAGGGCAGTTTACATTCAAAACCGAGGCCTGCAATATACTTCTCATAGGCAGTTTTATCGCCGATTTTGATATTATGGCTTCCCACCTGCCCTTCAACTGCAGTATTGCCTTTCCCCTTGATCGTATGCGCAATAATCATTGAAGGTTTTCCTTTGACTGCCTTCGCTTTAGTTATCGTACTGGCTATATCGTCCCAGTCATGGCCGTCCATTTCAAAAACCTCCCAGTTGAATGCGCGCCATTTGTCGGCAATAGGCTCCAGTGTGACTACTTCATCCGTGGTGCCATCTATCTGCATTTTGTTATAGTCCGTTATGGCGATGAGGTTATCGATCTTCCTGTGCCCTGCAAACATGGCAGCCTCCCAGACCTGGCCTTCATCGCTTTCTCCGTCGCCCACTATACAGAACACATTATGGCCTTTCCCGTCCATTTTGCCGGCAATTGCAGTTCCCAGTGCACATGAGAGCCCCTGCCCCAGAGACCCGGCTGTTATGTCGATACCGGGCGTGCGTATCTGGTCAACATGACTCGGCAGCCATGTTCCGTCCTGGTTAAGAGTTGTCAGCCATTGCAATGGGAAATATCCCCGGTAGGCAAGTGCGGTATAAAGCACTGGGCCTGCATGGCCTTTCGAAAGTATCAGCCTGTCGCGGCCGTCCCATCTCGGCTCTTTCGGATTAACCTTCATGATGCGCCAGTACAGGCTGATTATTGTCTCGACAAGACTTAGCGCACCGCCGATATGCCCTGAACCCGAACGGCATATCATGTCCGTGATGACAAAGCGGAATTCTCTAGCAAGCTCATCCGCCTTCTCATTGCTCCATGATTTCAGGAGGTCTTCGTACATTTTAATATCTCCTTTGCTTTAAAAAGTTATGAACCCTGGAAAACTTCTTACATCACAAATCGAATGCGTTGTACAGATAGCGTCCGATTATATTCTTTTTAAAAGGAAAATATCTTGACGAAACATTGCTGATAGAGTTAATTCCTTCCAGACCAAACGATAGAAGCAGTAGAAAAAGAAGTACCTGATAAATCATTATTAAGGAGATAACCCCATGTCAAAATCAGATACTCCGCTTCTGGATGAACTCGAAAAAGGGGAATGGCCCAGTTTCGTCAAAGAAATCAAGCAGGCGGCTGAAAAAAACCCAATGGCGGAAGACCTTCTCAACCAGCTTGAGCTTTCGTACAAGGACAAGATCGGACACTGGAAGCATGGAGGCATAGTCGGGGTCAAGGGCTACGGTTCAGGCGTCATAGGCAGATATACCGACCGGCCGGATCTCTTTCCCAATGTCCAGGCCTTTCACACCATAAGGGTTAATCACCCGGCCGGATGGTTCTACAAAACCGATGCGCTCAGAACCCTTTGCGATATATGGGACAAGCATGGCAGCGGGCTCACAAATCTTCACGGCTCTACCGGAGACGCCATTCTTCTTGGAACGACAACAGATCATCTTCAGCCATGTTTCAACGATCTGTCTGAAGCCGGATTTGATCTCGGCGGTTCCGGGTCAGCTATGAGAACACCCAGCTGTTGCGTAGGGCCCGGCCGCTGCGAATGGGCCTGCGTTGACAGCCTTGACCTTTGTTACAACCTGACGATGAGCTTCCAGGATGAGATTCACCGCCCCATGTTTCCATACAAATTCAAAATCAAGATATCGGCCTGCCCGAATGACTGTGTAGCTGCCATTGCAAGGTCGGATTTCTCGATCATCGGAACATGGAAAGGGGACATCGGCATCGATCAGGCGGAAGTCAAGGCCTATGCCGAATCAGGGCTGGATATTCAAAAGGAAGTCTGCAATCTCTGCCCGACAACGTGCATGGAATTAAAAGATAATACACTGAAAATATACGATCAAGACTGCACCCGGTGCATGCATTGCATAAATGTCATGCCCAAGGCATTGAGGCCGGGCGACGAACGAGGTGCGACCATCCTGGTCGGAGGGAAAGCCCCCATAGTCGAGGGAGCTCTCATGTCCTGGGTCCTTGTGCCCTTCATGAAACTGGAACCTCCCTACGACGAGCTCAAAGATCTGATACTTAAGATTCAGGACTGGTGGAGCGAAAACGGCAAGTCACGCGAGAGGCTGGGCGAACTTATCAACAGGCTGGGAATGCGTACATTCCTCAAGGCTGTGGGTCTTCCCGCTGTGCCGCAAATGGTCAAGGCGCCGAGAACAAATCCATACGTCTTTTTCTGGCCTGAAGACATTCAGAAGGAGGAGAAGTAATATGTCAACGGATATAGGACCCCCGGATTTTAAAACCATGCTTCCACCCGTTATCCAGAGAAATTACGGGAAATGGCGTTACCATGAAATTCCAAGACCAGGAGTTCTGGTCCACGTTTCAGAGACTGGAGAGGAGCTTTATTCTGTAAGGGCAGGTTCGCCCCGTCTGCTCTCAACTGAAACTATCCGTGAAATCTGTGAAATCGCAGATGCCTACTGCGACGGATACCTCCGTTTCACGAGCCGGAACAACATCGAGTTCCTTGTCTCAGACAAAGACAAGTTGGAACCTCTTCTGGCAGAACTTCAGAAGAAGAACCTCCCTGTCGGCGGAACAGGGCATTCCATATCGAACATCGTCCATACCCAGGGCTGGGTGCATTGCCACACACCAGCAACAGATGCCTCAGGACCTGTCAAAGCCCTTATGGATGAGATATATGAATATTTCGTAACTATGACACTTCCGGCGCATGTGCGAATAGCACTTGCATGCTGTCTTAACATGTGCGGCGCCGTTCATTGCTCCGATATCGCCATTCTTGGCATACACAGGACAGTTCCCAAACCCGACAACACACGGGTTCCCAACATGTGCGAGATTCCGACCACGATTGCATCCTGCCCCACAGGTGCTATCCGCGGCGATATGAAAAACAAGTCCGTCACCGTCAATGAAGAAAAGTGCATGTACTGCGGTAACTGCTACACTGTCTGCCCGGCCATGCCTATTGCAGACCCTGAGAACGACGGCATATCAATCTGGGTAGGCGGCAAGGTGTCCAATGCCCGCAGCAAACCGGCATTCTCCAAGCTGGCAATCCCGTATCTTCCCAACAATCCGCCCAGGTGGCCGGAGGTTGTGGATGCGGTAAAGAAAATAATCGAGATATATGCATCTCATGCCAGGAAGCATGAGCGCATGGGCGAGTGGATCGAACGTGTGGGATGGGAAAGGTTCTTCAGCCTTACAGGCATACCCTTCACGGATATGCATATCGATGATTTCGACAAGGCTACGGAAACATTCCATACATCCACTCAGTTTAAATGGAGGTAATGATGGCTGATGATCTGAAAGCAAAGATGGTTGAAGCCTTCCGTGAAAAGTCAAAGGGCGACAAGAAGATGTTCTACATCCGTGATGTCACAAAATGGTTTCCAGATGAGGACCGCCATGCCGTTCAGAATGCAGTCAAGGCACTTATTGATGAAGATGTTCTGAAGTACTGGTCAAGCGGGTCTTCAACCTATATTGTTCTTGCCGAATATTTTTCGGAAGAATGAGTACATGACAATGAAAGCGCCGAATTCCCGGATTGTCATCACTGCTTTGCGTGGTGGAGCAGGGAAAACGACGCTTTCGGCAGGCATACTTGCAGCGCTTAAGAAAAGGGGCATACTTGCCGTCCCGTTCAAGAAGGGGCCTGACTATATAGATGCGGCATGGCTGTCTTCAGCCTCTGGCCAGGCCTGTCATAACCTGGATTCCTTTCTCATGGACAGACAAACCATATTATCTTCATTCATCAGAAATTCCTCAGGCGCAGACATGGCGCTCATTGAAGGGAACCGCGGCCTTTTCGACGGCATGGACTCTACAGGGACTCACAGCACGGCGGAGCTTGCCAAACTTCTGAAAGCGCCCGTTGTCATGATAATGGACTGCGACAAGGTAACACGCACAGCAGCGGCCATGATACTGGGATGCCGCATGCTTGATCCCGATGTAGACTTCTGTGGTGTCATCCTCAACCGTGTTTCGGGGAACCGCCATGAAAACCTTATCAGAAAGACCATCGAGGAAGTTTGCAGGCTGCCTGTAATCGGCGCCGTACCCAGGATGAAAGATTTTCCGTTTCCCGTAAGGAACATGGGCCTGACTCCGCCGCAGGAACACTCACAGATGATGTACGCACTTGAGACGGCTGCCGGCGTGGCCGAAAAATACATTGACCTTAACATGATTATCTCAACTGCAACTCAGGCATCCGGCACCCTTGAAACAGATATCCCTGCTGTCCGCCGGATTAAACCTACGGGAGCAAGAATCGGCGTTTTAAGAGATTCCGCCTTCCAGTTCTATTACCCCGAGAATCTGGAAGCCCTCAAGGTCAATGGTGTTAAAGTGATAGACATAAGTCCCCTGAGTGATACCGGCTTATCAGAAATTGACCTTCTTTATATAGGCGGAGGTTTTCCCGAAACGCACGCGGAGGCGCTTGCCCGAAATGCCATGTTCAGGGGAACGCTACGAAAAGCGGCAGAAAACGGACTCCCAGTTTATGCCGAATGCGGAGGCCTGATGTACCTGGGAGATAAGCTTTTAATTGGAGGCAGAGAATATCCCATGGCAGGGGCCTTGCCCGTATCCTTTGCCATGGTCGATAAACCCCAGGGGCACGGATACACGATCATGGACGTTGTGGCAGAAAATCCCTATTTCCCGGTAGGCGCTGCCATTAAAGGCCATGAGTTTCATCATTCCAGAATAGTTTCCATAAATGAGAAACAAGTCAGTTTTGCCTTCAGGATGAATCGTGGAACCGGCATCGACGGTATTAGGGACGGTTTGTGCAAAAACCGGATTCTGGCAAGCTATACACATATTCATGCCCTGGGAACACCACAGTGGGCCGAAGCGCTTATCTTGAGGGCTCATGAGTACCGGGAGCAGAAAAAAAAGAGAACGGACCTTAATTTAACCAGACACCATATGAACACCGGACACATGAACAGGTTTACAGTCTCAACAACCATACAACAATAAACAGGAAAAGGAGATATACAACTATGGCTACAATCGAACTAGCTGGAAAAACTTACGAGGTCGATGAAGACGGGTTCCTTCAGGAGCTTGATAAATGGAACGAGGAATTCGCACAGGCCTATGCGAGCACGGAAGATATCGAAGGCACATTGACCGAAGACCACTGGAAAGTCATCAACTACCTCAGAAATTATTATCAACAGTTCGGCATCGCCCCCATGATCCGCAAAATATGCAAAGACCTTGGAATCGACATGAAGAAGCTCTATGAACTCTTCCCTACCGGACCGGCAAAGGGAGCATGCAAGCTGGCCGGCCTGTCGAAGCCTACAGGTTGCGTTTAACGGCAATTTGAACCTGGAGTTAAGGAGATTGAATCCAATCTCCTTAATATCTTTTAACCGGGTAATGGCAGTAATGATTAAAAAGAAAACACAGGAAAAATTTTTATGGGATTTTATGTATTAACATATGCATGCGCGGCAGTATTCCTGATTGCAACTGCCTATCGCATAGACAGATTATCATCCCTGCCTGTCCACGTCCGCTGGGAAGTGTATCCGGTACAGCATGAAAACCCGTTAAGGGTATCTTACGGCGGTTCCTACATGGAAGAGGCGGACTGGTGGGAAAAAAAACATAAGCGTTCCTTACTTAATGAATTTAAATACATGGCGGTAGAAATATTGTTCATCCGGGGATTATTCAAAGAAAACAAATCACTGTGGCTGGTCTCTTTCCCATTTCATTTCGGCCTTTATCTTATGATCGCCACATTTTTCCTGCTGATATTAAACGCAATGATGACCCTGTTAGCAGATGAATGCATCTTCACGCAGCTTCTGAAAGTCCTTATCATTGCCGTGGGATGGTCCGGCATTGTTCTGGGAAATATCGGCAGCATTGGGATTCTGTTCAGGAGGGTTTCAGATCCCGGATTGAAAAATTATTCATCCTTTATTGACTATTTCAATATCATATTCATTTTCCTTTTTTTTCTCTCCGCTCTGATAACCGTTCTTACGGGTGATCCTTCTCTTGAAGGCGCAAGAGCGTATACAATAGGCCTTGTCACCGGAGGAAGTTCATTTGACGGATACGTTCCGGGTCTAAGTATTGCCGGGGCAATCACCATCATAACCGCCTCCATTCTTGCGGCATATATACCCTTAACTCATATGTCCCATATGTTCATGAAATATTTCCTTTACCACAGGGTCAAATGGGACGACGCCCCTAACATTAAGGGGGGGGCTATTGAAGCAGCAGTTATAAAAAATCTCAATCGCAGACCAACCTGGAAAGCCCCGCACATCGGAGCTGACGGCAAGAAATCATGGCTCGACATCGCATCAAAAACCCCTGAGGAAAAATCATGAAGCCAAAAGAGATCAGCAGGCAATCCGAATGCCTCTGCCATATAGAACCGACCGATCTCACCCCTCTTCCTGATCCATATGGAGACTATAACGACAGGACAATAACGGCACTGAAACCTGATAGAATTAAGACCATTGAAACATCGCTTGATGATACCGTAGCTATCGGCATACCAAAACCGGCCGGCCCGGAAGAAGAAAAGGCGCTTGTCGAACAATTTCTTGCCGGGCTCAAAAAGCTTTTTGAAAAGGAAAACAACTGGACATTCCTGCAACCTCTGATGCTTTCCATGGAGCATTGCGCCAAGTGCCAGACATGCTCCATGGCCTGCCCTGTATATGAAATGAGCGGCGGCAAGGATATCTACCGCCCTATCTACCGGGCTGAAGTCCTGCGCCGTATATACAGAAAATATATCAAACCCGGTGGTAAAATCAGCGCTAAGCTGACAGGTGATATCGACCTCAACTGGACGACAATAGCCCGTCTGGCAGAACTCTCCTACAGGTGCACACTGTGCAGGCGCTGCGCAACTGTCTGTCCTGTCGGCGTTGATAATGGACTCATCAATCACGAAATCCGCAAGCTGTTTTCCCAGGAAATGGGCATAGCCCCCAAAGAGCTTCATGAAAAAGGATCTGTCCTTCAGCTCAGCAAAGGGTCCTCAACCGGAATGATTCCCATTGCAGCAAAGGACAGTGTAGAATTCATCGAAGAAGAAATGGAAGAAATCACCGGCTATAAAGTCAATATCCCCTGGGATGTCGAGGGTGCGGATATCCTGCTGTTGCATAATGCCGGAGAGATGCTGGCCTGGCCTGAAAATGTAGGGGCATTCGCCATCATCTTCCAGGCTGCAGGCCTTTCTTGGACACTCTCGTCGGAAACTGTTGGCTATGATGCAGTAAACTATGGGCTGTGGTATGACGATGTCCAGTTTTCGCGTGTTGCAGCCAAACACGCCGATATAGCCAGAAGGCTCAAGGTCAAAAAGATTGTCATGGGTGAGTGCGGGCATGCTCACAAAGCGCTTACCGTGATTGCAGACCGTCTACTGACCGGAGACCTCAACATCCCCCGGGAATCCGCCATGGTTACGCTGGACAATATCATCTCTAGCGGAAAGCTGAAGCTTGACCCGACGCGCAACAATTTCCCGGTAACCCTGCACGATCCATGTAATTTTGTACGCTCCATGGGCATCGTAGAGCCGCAAAGGCGTATCCTGAGGCAGATCGCACCTCTCTTCAGGGAGATGACGCCACATGGAGTTAATAATTACTGCTGCGGCGGCGGTTCGGGTTTTGCCATCATGTCCGGATACAATTTTACCGAATGGCGGAATCTTCTCAGTTCACGCAAAAAATTTCTGCAGATACTGAAGGCCTTTGAAGGCGAACCATCAGGAATTCCCAAATATGTCTGCGCGCCCTGCTCGAACTGTAAAGGGGCCATCAGGGACATCCTATCCTTCTATGATGCTGAAAGCCGAAGCAACATACACTACGGCGGTCTGGTTGAACTGATAGTAAATGCGATGACCGATATGAAAAAACCCATTATAAACTTCGGCGGCGAACCGTCATGGGCATAAGAAGTCTCATTATATCATTCATCTTTATCGTATTACTGCTGGCGGCAGGGTATGCACTGGGCACCTTCACACCCTGGCTCACGGCTTCATTTATATTCTATGCGGCTTTTGCAGTTTTTTTTGCAGGTTTTATTTTCAGAGTAATAAAGTGGGCTTTGATACCGGTTCCATTTCGAATACCGGCCACCTGCGGTCAGCAGAAGTCTCTGGAATGGATCAATAGCAACCCGATTGAAAATCCGGCAGGAAAGACCGGTGTCTTTTTCAGGATGGCCACGGAAATTGTTTTCTTCCGCTCTCTTATAAGGAATACGAATACAGCGATATACGAGAATCGGCCCGTTTATACAAGGGACATAGCCCTGTGGCTGTTCGGACTGCTTTTTCATGCATCCATGCTGATAATCGTAATAAGACATCTGAGGTTTTTCATCGAGCCTGTTCCTCATTTCATCAATACACTTTCCGCATGGGACGGCATGTTCGAGCTTGGAGTTCCGGGCTTTTATCTGTCGGACATCATTTTTTCGGTATCGGCGATATACCTGTTCATGCGCCGTGCTGCTGTTACAAGGTTGAGGTATATATCGCTTGTACAGGACTACATCCCGCTTCTGCTTCTTATAAGTATTGCGGGTTCGGGAATCCTGATGCGCCATATCTACAAGGTCGATCTTTTAAAGGTAAAAGAGCTTGCCACTGGATGGACCGCCTTTTCTACGGCACTGCCCGAAGGCATAGGACTGCTCTTTTTTATCCATCTGTTCTTTGTCTGCGCGCTTCTTTTCTGGTTCCCTTTCGGCAAGCTCATGCATATGGGCGGGATCTTTTTGAGTCCCACACGAAACATGGCCAACAGCAACCGGATGAAAAGGCATATCAATCCCTGGAACTATCCCGTTAAGGTGCATACTTACGAAGAATATGAGGACGAATTCCGCGAAAAGATGAAAACGGCAGGTCTGCCGGTGGAAAAGGAGTAACAGTGTCGTTCGCTAAAATACCCAAACCGGATGAATTGATCCGCATCAAATATAAGACGCCTGAAAAGCCCTGGATGGATACTCCGGTCGAATTCCGCCCCGGCACATGGAGCTATGCAGGGGCCGCGAAAAATCTCACTGTGCTCGACCTTCCCAATCCGAGGGCATGGCAGCCTTCGGACGAAGACTGGAAGCTGCCGGAAAACTGGCAGACGATCATCCTCGAAGGGATGAAGGAACGTCTCGAAAAGTACAGGTCCTTCAGACTGTTCATGGATATATGCGTGCGATGCGGGGCCTGCGCCGACAAGTGCCATTTCTATATCGGGACCGGCGACCCCAGGAATATGCCGGTATTGCGTGCAGAGCTTTTACGTTCGGTCTACCGCCGCTACTTCACTTTACCCGGCAAAATTTTCGGAAAGCTCGCAGGTGCCC
>CAYNVT010000120.1:0-12904 GCA_964400685.1 uncultured Bacteriovoracaceae bacterium
AGGACTTGATATGATCCCTCTTGCACGTGCCGCATCAGGAGGTGAACTTAGCAGGATCATGCTTGCAATTAAGGCTAGGCAGAGAAAAGGCGCAGAAGGGTCCATGATATTTGATGAGATAGATGCCGGAATCGGCGGGCAGGCAGCCATAATGATAGCGGAAAAACTCAAGAGCCTCTCTGAAAAATCTCAGGCGATTATTGTAACGCATCTGCATCAGGTAGCCTCTTCGGCTGATGCGCATCTCGTGGTTGAAAAGAATATAAAAAATGGTGAGACATTTTCATCGGTGAAAACAGTAAAAGACGAGGCAAGAGTGGCTGAACTGGCTCGAATGATGGGGGGTGAGGCCCCTGGTGAAGCCCTTATAATGCACGCAAGAAAACTCGTGAAAAATTCAAGGTAAAAATTATAGGAATGGAGAAACCCTGTTATGATTCAACTTGCAGCAGGTGATATTTGCCGCTTTCTTTAAACTTTTATAACTTAAAACTTTTTATTTATTATGTTATGGCGGGTTAATGATTATTAGAAAAGCCGTTGTAGCTGATGTTACCGAAATCAAAAAGCTTATAGAACCCTTTGTAAAGGACAGGCTTATACTGCCCAAATCT
Organism: uncultured Bacteriovoracaceae bacterium; assembly: GCA_964400685.1. Classification (GTDB taxonomy): domain Bacteria; phylum Desulfobacterota; class Desulfomonilia; order UBA1062; family UBA1062; genus DATCTV01. The sequence continues at coordinate 615 of CAYNVT010000120.1, forward strand.
CTTCATTCGCTTTACTCGTCATTGAGGGATTTCTGGATACTGACCGATGATACAGGCACGTTAATGGGATGCTCGGCTGTACAGGTCAGCTGGGATGAGATGGGGGAAATAAGGACACTGGCTGTCAAAAAGGATATGCAGGGCAGGGGATATGGCAGGGAGCTTGTCAGGAACTGCATAAACGAGGCAAAGGATCTCGGCCTCAAAAAGATATTCACCCTGACGTACAAGGAAGGTTTTTTCAAAAAGGCGGGATTCAAAAATATAGATAAATCCAAGCTGCCGAACAAGATCTGGGCTGACTGCATACACTGCCCGCATTTTCCCGACTGCGACGAAACGGCCATGATGTATACGATCAGATGAGGTGACCACGTTGATTAGCGTACTTGACGATAAGATCGAAAAAGCACTGTCCCTGCTGAAAAAAAAGGGAATACGGAATTACGAAATATTTGCATCTTCAGGAGACATAATAAGGGCGGAAGCCGAAGACGGTGCAATGAAAAACCTCGAAAGGGCGGCGGAAGCAGGGGTGTCCATAAGGATACTCACTGACGGGTCCATGGGTTTTGCCTTCGGAAAGGACGCCGACGAGAAGCTTGTCAATTCGGCAATAATATCAGCAAAATACCAGTTTGCAGACGAATTTAATACAATCCCTTGCGCTGAAGCCGAGTACATAACCACAGATATATTCGATAGTAATATTGAAGGATTGACAGCAGAGGAATGCCTTGAAAGGGCTAAGATAATAGAAAGTTCAGCGCTTACATACGATGAAAGGGTGAAACAGGCAAGAAAAGCTACGTTTGCCAGGACATTATCATATGTCAGAATCGTCAATTCCTCAGGGATTGATGTTCAGGGAAGCGCCACTTACTGTTCCTCATCAGTGATGGTCATGGCAGGCAGCGGAGAGGAAATGCAGTCAGGATATGATTTTTCCATAAGCCATAAGCTTAAAGACATCGAACTCGAAAAAACAGGCAGGACAGCATCGAAAAATGCTGTATCCATGCTTGGAGCAAGGCACCTCATGACATGCAGGATGCCGGTCCTCTTCGACAATACTACAACAGCCGATATTCTTGAAACTATTTCAGGCTCCTTTGTCGGGGAAAATGTCATTAAAGGTAAATCTCTCTTAAAGGAAAAGCTGGGAGAGTTATATTTTTCTCCATGCATAACCCTGCTGGATGATCCTCTCGAAAAGAACTCAATCAACAGTTTTGCCTTTGATGGAGAGGGTGTCGCTTCAAGAAAAAACATACTGATTGAAAAGGGAAGGGTGGCTTCATTCTTATATGACAGCTACTGGGGAAAAGTAGCCGGCAGGTCCTCTACCGGCAATTCGATAAGGGGTTCATACAGGTCTTCTCCCGTTTTAAGCGTCAGGCATCTCAAGCTTGAACCGGGCGGCGCCATGTTAGGCGAGCTTACCGGCCTCAAGCAGGTATTGAAAGTTACCGATATAATGGGAATGCATACCGTCGATCCGATTTCAGGCGAATTCTCGGTTGGCATTAACGGAATGCTCATTGAAAACGGTAATGATGCTTATCCGGTGAGGGAAGCGGCGATTGCCGGAAACCTGTATTCCATGCTGGGGCATGTGGTTCATGTGGGAGATGATATGAGGAGCTTCGGCAGTGTTCAGACGCCTTCTATCCTGATTGATGAGATGGATATAAGTTCATAATAAAAATGCAGAACAGGTGATGATGAATGATTAACTGGCTTATAAAAATATTCGGAAGCAGCAATGAAAGGGAAATAAAGCGTATAAAACCATTGCTCGATCAGATCAATTCCCTGGAAAAGAAATATTCTGAAATGGATGATGCGGGCCTCAAGGGAATGACTCCGATATTTAAAGAAAAGCTCGCGATGGGAGCAACCCTTGAAGACATTCTTCCGGACGCCTTTGCCGTCGTGAGAGAGGCCTCAAAAAGAACTCTCAAAATGAGGCCGTTCGATGTGCAGATACTGGGCGGCATTGTCCTTCATCAGGGAAGAATCGCTGAAATGAAAACAGGCGAAGGTAAAACGCTTGTCGCAACAATGCCCGTATATCTGAATGCGCTGGCAGGAAAGGGGACACACGTCGTTACGGTCAACGACTATCTGGCCAAGCGCGATTCAGAGTGGATGGGGGCGATATATAAGTTCCTTGGGATGTCGGTCGGGGTAATTGTTCACGGCCTTGATGACATCCAGCGCCGCGAGGCCTATTTCTCGGACATTACTTATGGTACGAATAACGAATTCGGTTTCGATTTTCTCAGAGACAACATGAAATTCACGCTCGATGATTATGTGCAGCGCGATTTCTTCTATGCAATCGTCGATGAGGTCGACTCGATCCTTATCGATGAGGCAAGGACGCCGCTTATCATCTCGGGTCCGTCCGAAGAATCTACGAGCATGTATTATGATGCAAATTCAGCCATAGTATCCCTGCTCAGGCGGGATAACCGCGATAGCCTCATCAACCTTGACGAAAAGGCCAGGACCGTAACGCTTACTGACGAGGGCGTCGAATATATCCAGAAATATATGAACAAGGAAAACCTGTATGAACCCTCCGAGTTCCAGACGGTTCACCACCTTAACCAGGCGCTCAGGGCTCATACGCTCTTCAAAAATGACGTTGACTATGTCGTCAAAGAAGGAGAGGTCATTATAGTTGATGAATTCACCGGCCGTCTCATGCCGGGAAGACGCTATTCCGAAGGGCTCCATCAGGCGCTTGAGGCAAAGGAAGGCGTTAATGTGGCGAGCGAGAATCAGACGCTTGCCTCAATTACATTCCAGAACTACTTCAGGATGTACGAGAAACTGGCGGGAATGACAGGTACAGCTGAAACCGAGGCCTTGGAATTCAAAAACATCTATAACCTTAATGTGAACGTCATTCCTACGAATATGCGTATGATAAGAATCGACCAGAACGACCTTATCTACAAAACAGAGAAGGAAAAGTATAACGCCGTCGTCAGACAGATCGAAGAGTGCCATAAAAAGGGGCAGCCTGTCCTGGTCGGCACGATATCCATCGAACACTCCGAGCATGTTTCCAAGTTTTTGAAACGCAAGAACCTGCCCCATAATGTACTTAACGCCAAACACCATGAGAAAGAGGCTGAAATTATCGCCCAGGCTGGCAGAAAAGGGGCCATAACCATAGCCACAAACATGGCCGGCCGTGGCACCGACATCCAGCTCGGGGGAAACCCGGTATACATGGCCAAACAAAAGGCGCTGCAGGCCGAGGATGCAAATTATGAAGAGATCCTCAGCAAGCTCAGAGAAACCTGCGCAAAAGAGCATGATGAGGTGGTCAATGCAGGCGGGCTTTTCATACTCGGCACTGAAAGGCATGAGAGCAGACGAATAGACAATCAGCTTCGAGGCCGTTCCGGACGTCAGGGCGACCCGGGCGAGTCGAAATTTTATCTTTCTCTGGAAGATGATCTGTTGAGAATATTCGGTTCTGAACGCATTTCCTCGATCATGGACAGGCTCGGAGTCAAGGAAGACGAACCTATCGTTCACCCTCTTATCAACAGGAGCATCGAGAGCGCCCAGAAAAAGGTCGAAGGCCGGAACTTTGAAATCAGAAAACACCTCCTTGAATACGACGATGTCATGAACAAACAGAGGGAGGTCGTATATTCGGAGCGCAGAAAAATACTCTCAGAAGAGAATCTCAGACCTTCTGTCGAAGGCATGATCGAAGAGGCAGCACGAACCATCGTTGAAGAATATATCTCCAGGAAAGCCAATATAAATGATTCGGATATGGACGGGCTTAAAATCAGGCTTAAGAACACATTCGGCCTTGATCTGGCCTTTGATCCCTCAAGGAGTACGAACAGGGAAGATCTGCTTGATAATGTAGTGCGCGAACTTAATGCGCTTTATGATGAACGTGAAAAAATATTTACACCGGAAATAATGCGAATGGTTGAACGCCAGGTTATGCTCATAACGCTTGATACACTCTGGAAAGATCATCTGCTTTCAATGGATCATTTGAAAGAGGGCATCGGACTAAGGGGTTATGCACAGAAAAATCCTCTGAGGGAGTATCAGAGGGAAGGTTTTGATGCCTTTGCTGATATGCTTTTCAGGGTGAAGGAATTGACACTTGAAAGACTCTTCAGGATGCAGCTTCAGCGTGAGAGCGATGTAGAACGGATTGCTCAGAAGGAGCGCAAACAGAGGATGATGATGTCGCGCGGCCCTGAAATCAAACCTGAAACGGTCAGAAGGCAGGGCAAGAAGGTCGGAAGAAACGAACCTTGTCCATGCGGGTCAGGAAAAAAATACAAGCAGTGTTGCGGGAGGAATGAGTGACAGCCGTACCGGTCGGATTCAGGTTTGCAGCAGTTAATGCAGGGGTCAAGAACAGGGAGACCAAAAAGCTTGATATGGGGCTTATCCTGTGCGATTCACCTGCTACAACAGTAGGTGTCTTTACAACGAACAAGGTCAAGGCGGCGCCTGTTCAAATATGTATAGAGAATATAAAAAAAGGCGCTATCAGAGCCATACTTGCAAACTCGGGTAACGCCAATGCCTGTACAGGTTCCGAGGGGATTGAAGATGCAAGAAGCCTGATGAATGCCTTATCAGAAAGCCTTGATATCGGTCCTGAAGAAATCCTGCCGATGTCGACCGGAGTGATTGGGTTGAGACTTCCTGTCGAAAGGATGATAGAAAAGGTCAGTCTGCTGGCGGAATCCCTCGGAGATGATCCTGAGCCTTTTGAAACCTCAATCATGACAACAGACACATTTCCCAAAATAATATCGAAAAAAGCAGGTGATGCAACAGTCCTGGGCTTTGCCAAGGGCGCCGGTATGATTGCGCCCAACATGGCTACCATGCTTTCTGTCGTACTTACCGATGCAAAGATAAATATTGCTCAACTTCGTAATATTGTTAATGAATCGGCAGACAATACCTTTAATGTAATTACTGTTGACGGGGATATGTCCACGAATGACACGCTTATCGCTATGTCATCGGGCAGGATAGAGGCGGCATTGGATGATGTAAAAGATGCAATAAGGGAGACTATAAGCGAACTTGCCATGATGGTGGTCAGGGACGGTGAAGGAGCAACCAAGCTTGTAAAAGTAATAGTTAACGGAGCGGTGTCAAGGGATGACGCAAGAACCGCTGCAATGGCAGTCGCAAATTCTCTTCTTGTAAAAACAGCCCTGTTTGGCGCCGACCCGAACTGGGGAAGGATAGCATGTGCGCTCGGGTACAGCGGAGCGGATGTTAATCCTGACAAGATATCCATAAAAATCAACGGGCTTGATGTTTCTGAACAGGGAATACAGTCCGAGTCATTCAACGAAGAAAAAGTGCACCTTTCTCTTAAAGAAAAAGAAATTATTATCGACATTAATCTGAACATTGGAAAAGGAACATTCACAGCCTGGACTACCGATATATCTTACGACTATGTGAAGATTAACGCTGAATACAGATCATAAATATTCTTTTTATATTTTTTATTAAAGAGGACACAATCAAAAGTGTCCTCTGCCTGAAGCACTTGTTCTATTTAGGTAAAACAAAGATTCAATAAAATATGAAGTCAGTACCAATATGGCCGATAATATATGTTATGTTAAATATTAGATATGGTGAGGTCTTATGAGGTTAAAGTCTCAACTTCCCTTCTTGCAATCTTATTCAATTTTTTTTTAAGAAGAAAATTTCGTATTTTATATTTCGATAATCAAAACCAGAAAGTCTCAATAATAATTTTCACCTGGCAAAGATTTATATGAATATATTTTAAAATTGTATTTGCGTATTTGATAACCCGACCTTCTCTTTCGATAGAAAATAGATAAAATTCTCTTATATGCCTAATAAGTGTAAAAACAGGATGATGGATCATACAGGCCCCATTAAAATATTGGCGTATTGGCTAAATTAGAGCCTTGAGTACATAACTAATTGTTATTATTATTGTTATTTATCTACTATTACCTGATCCCCGTATATTTTTCGTCAATAAGATTATCCGATAGACTTTTGCATGATATTTTGCTGTTAATCATAAGATTGAATTCTTAATGAGGGGGTTTTATTATTATGAAAAGATCATATTCCTATCCAAAGGTTCTTTTCCTTATAATCATGATCAGCGGTATTTTTTTATCTTCCTGCAAACTTGATAAAAAACCTGCCGAGCAGGATGCATATCTGAAAGCAAAGGCCCAGGCATACACTGACTTTCTTATAAAATGGCATTCAACTGGTCTTGGTGGAGTCTCAGATATTGTCTTCACCGATCCATCCCGCACAGCGATATCAAGGACCAGCGGATCGGGCGACAGCACCGACTGGACTGCTACTTACCTTGTAACGCAGTCGATCAGATATCTTGTCACTAAGGAACCTCAGGCGCGTGAAGAAGTTCTGAGAATTGCCAATTACCTTCATATTGTAAAGGACATAACCGGCGACCCTGGCTACCTTGCCAGATATGCCGCACCTGACACCCTGCCCTGGAATGTCGAGTATCCCGATGCTGACAACAAATACGCAGGCACCGGAAAATATGAAGGATATTTCTGGCTTGGCCACAATGTGAGGGACAAATACATCACATGGTTCTGGGGGCTCACATGGGCTTATGATGCGGTTGACGATGAAAATATGCGCTCCACAATCAAAGAAGATTTCCGTGATGTTATTCTTACGCTCGAAAAAAACAAATGGAAAATCATCGACCCCTTCGGAGATGTTTATTCAGCTGCCGAAATTTTACCGGATATACGCTTAGCCTTACTTGTCCAGGCTGCTCATGTGATCGATGAACCTTATTTCCGGGACCTGCTTGATAAGGAATACAGAAAGGTAAGCCCTGGGCTCGCTTTCACATCAATTGCATATTTCAACAGGTATATGGAGTATTATGCTTTCATTAACAACTATTCCTTTGCCGAGCCGCTCTTCAGGCTGTGGCCTGACAGGGCCCGTTTCAACTATCTTTTAAGCATATGGAAAATGAATGTCAGAAAGCATTCGAGCGACACGCACAACGCATTCTTCGACAGCGTTTATTACGGCATATGCTTAAGGAGCGGCATATACGATACAGATGCTATGAACGCCCTGGCCGATGATGTCTATCACGGGCTCACGGTAATGAACGATGCGCCAAATTACCGTAGAAAAGTTACCTGCAGGGATGATTTGCCGCTTGACAGCTTCTCGGTCTGGGCAAGTTCCGTCATTGAAAAGAACGGGTGGTTTGAGGATTTGACCGGAATCAGGCTTGAAATCGAACCGCAGACAGCAATCGCCCATGAAGTTGACGACAGGTGCTGGGAACCCATGCTCTGGGAAAGAAGCCCCTATCATCTGAAATGCAGCGGGGAGGAAGATCCCACATACACAGGCCCTGGCGTCGACTATCTGATAGGCTACTGGCTTGGAGTATATTACGGACTGCTTCCAGGCGGAGGACCGTATCTGAAGGAAGGGTTTGAAAAATGAATTTCCAATAAGCAACATCCACTGTTCAATGTAAAGAAAAGGAAAAGGATGTCTCTTCAAAGATGATAAGGCTTGATTTAAACATGATTGTGACTATATTTCACTTCATATAAAGAGAATGACTAGAGGTAATTATGGAAAAGATTATAAATATTCATATTGAAAAACTACCCGAAGGAGTTTATCTGGCTACATCCGATGAAATACAGGGTCTCGTTGCACAGGGAAGAACGATTTCTGAAACAATAGAAATAGCCAGAGATGTTGCTAGAAAACTTATAGAAGCTCAATCGGAAAGAGCTGCACCAGGTACAGAGAAAAACATCATTTCCGATACATTTGATTATCCTCTTGTTGTCGGTTAGTGAAATGGGGCGACTCGGGGGGTATTCATACAAAGAGATTACCAGAAGGTTAAAGGAACTTGGATTTGTTTTTGACCGACAGGCCGCCTGGAGTCACGAAGTCTGATTCAATCAAAATACAAACAGGTACACCACCATTCCTAATCATCCAGGAGATATGCCTGAAGGGACCCTCAGGGCAATTCTTCGTCAAGCCGGGATTGAACCTGACAAGTTCCTGAAGAAGTAAGTTGACCTCCTATCCTGATTTATCCGTCAGATAACAGCAAGCGCTTTCCCCATGCTTTCGATCGCCTTTGAAATTTCATCTTCACTGTGCGCAGTACTCACGAACATCGCTTCATATGGTGACGGCGCAAGATAAATGCCGTCATCAAGAAGTGCATGGAAAAACCGTGTATATGCCTTCGCATCGCTTGCCATGACACCCTCGAAGCCTTTTACATCTCTGTCATTGAAAAAGATTGAAGCCATTGAACCTATGCGGTTCACCGAGACCGCCCTTCCCGTTCTTGCGGCCTCATATTCGATGGCGTCAAGCAGTCTGTTTATGGATTTTTCAAGGCCGGCATACGGATTCGTATCCTTCAGGACTTCAAGTGTGGCCAGTCCTGCCGCCATAGCCAGGGGGTTGCCTGAAAGGGTGCCTGCCTGATAAACAGGGCCGATAGGGGCCAGCATGTCCATGATGTCCGCCCTTCCCCCGAATGCGCCGACCGGAAGCCCGCCTCCGATTATTTTACCGAGGCAGGTCAGGTCAGGTTTTATACCGATCTCATCCTGGTAGCCGCCGAACCTGAACCTGAAACCTGTAATCACCTCATCGAAGATAAGCAGGCTTCCCGCCTTTGTTGTTTCCTCTCTCAGGGCTTCAAGAAACCCCGGTCTCGGCAGTACGACACCCATATTCCCTGCAACCGGCTCAACAATAACGGCCGCTACTTCGCCGCCCTTGGCCGCCATGAATGCCCTGAAGGCGTCGATGTCGTTATAATCAATAACGGCTGTCGTCGATGCGATGCCGTCTGGTATCCCTGCGGTATCGGCTATGCCTAATGTCAATGCACCCGAACCCGCCTTGACAAGAAGACTGTCGACATGGCCGTGATAGCATCCTTCGAATTTGACTGTTATATTCCTGCCTGTAAAGGCTCTTGCCAGGCGGATCGCACTCATTGTAGCCTCAGTGCCTGAGTTCACAAAACGCACTTTGTCTATCGACGGAAACGCACCGCATACTGTTTCAGCCATTCTGACCTCGAGTTCGGTGGGCGCACCATAGCTCATGCCTGTGAATGCCTGTTTCTGAACCGCCTCGACCACTCTTTCATGACAATGACCCAGGATCATAGGTCCCCATGAAAGCACGAAATCGATATATTTTTTACCTTCAACATCGGTGATATAAGCCCCTTTTGCAGAAGAAACGAACCTCGGCGTTCCGCCCACTTTCCTGAATGCACGTACAGGCGAGTCGACCCCGCCGGGGATAACTTTATTTGCCATTTCAAAGAGTTCAATATTTGTCATACGGTTCTCCCTTCATCCCCCGACATTGGGTGTTGGATATTGGATATTCATCTTTTTCTTACCTTCATAATTTCTGTAGCCCGGGTCACCTGACCCGGCGTGGTTATCGCCGTGTGGGGTCACACGGCCTACAAATAAAATCTTTCTACCCTACACCGGCGTGGTTATCGCCGTGTGGGGTCACGCTGCCTGCAATTTATTTAGCTTATACCAGTCTGACTTTGCATTTCCTGGCGGCCTTTTTGAGCTTTTCATCAAGTGTGGCCAAGGGAAGGGACATTTTCATTGCCAGGTCAAGATAAGATGCATCGTAAGTGGATAAGCCGCAGTCACGCGCCAGCATGAATATTTCACTTAACATTCTACCTGATGATTCCTGCTCAACAATTATCGGCAGGTTGGAAAGCAGTTCAAGTATGTATGATGAATCCGATTTGTTTATTCGCCCTCTTCTTTCTGCGCATACAAGGACATTGCCGGCCTCAAGCGGCCATATTGCCGGCACGTATGCGAGTGATTTTTCCAGCATCGATAAAACCTTGAGGGAATATTCGTTTTCTTCATCCCTGAAACACCATGTCATTACAACGGAATTATCAACCACAAAATTTCCGGCTGACATCCTAATCTCTCCCCTCTTCAATAAGCCCTTTCAGAGAAATGCCTCCAAGGGTGTGCTTTTTACGGAATTCGTTAATTTCAGATATGGTTTTCTTTATATCATATTTGCGAAAGGGAGAAGCCGGTGTCAGTATGGCAACTGCCGTACCATGTTTGGTTATTGTTATGACTTCCCCCTGTCTGACCCTTTCCAGAAGGCTCGAAAGGTGCGTTTTGGCTGCATATGCAGTTACACTATCCATACTGGTTCTCCTGTTTAGACTAGTCTTAGACCAGTCTGATATTAAGACTTTGGGATAGAACTGTCAAGTGAAGAAGGCGAATAACCAATGTCCAAGGGAATCAAATACGAATGTCCAATATCAAGGATTTGATCTAGCCTTTTCCTTCATATTTTCACTTTCCTCTGTAGGCCGGGTCACTGACCCGGCGTAGTCCTCGCCGTGTGGGGTCACACGGCCTACAAAAAAACATCCAACATATTGGACATTCATCTTTTCCTTATTGGACATTTGTTTTTATTTTTCCCTTCCTCTATCCAGCACCTCCCTGATTTTTGCAGCAAGTTCCTTTATTGTGAACGGTTTCTGGATGAAATTCACCCCTTCACCAACAGAGCCCTGATCAGCGATGGCGCTTGCAGCATATCCAGACATGAACAGTCCCTTGAGGTGGGGATATACTGATGAAAGGATCCTGACCAGTTGATATCCATTCATCTCAGGCATGACTACATCGGTAACAACCAGATGGATATCACCTCTGGCGTGTTTTTCTGTCATGCTTATAGCCTCCCCAGGGCTGGATGCCGCAAGGACTTTATATCCGAGATTCATGAGCATGATCCTAATCATATTGAGAATGGCCGGTTCGTCTTCCACAAGCAGTATCGTCTCGTTACCGCCAGGCTCAGTTCCCTCTGCGACTCTGACCTGGGCCTGATCTTCCCCTTTATACCGCGGCAGGTATATCATTAATTTAGTGCCCTTTCCCGGCTCGCTGTATACATTTATGAAACCGTTGTTTTGCTTGACTATTCCGAAGACCGTGGCAAGGCCAAGGCCGGTGCCCTTGCCCATTTCTTTGGTTGTAAAAAATGGCTCGAAGATATTTGCCAGGGTTTCCCTGTCCATGCCGCAACCGTTGTCAGTGACAGAAAGACGAACATATTCCCCCGGCTCCATGTCGGGGTGGTTTGAACAGTAGTCTTTATCAAAGGCCTCAATACCAGTTTCAATTGTAATCCTGCCAACACCCTCTATGGCATCGCGGGCGTTGACACATAGGTTGGCCAGTATCTGATCGATCTGCGACGGGTCTACCTTGACAGGCCAAACACCCTCTCCCGGCTGCCAGGAAAGATCGATATCCTCGCCGATCAGTTTCCTCAGCATATTATGCATGCCTTCAACAGTCTCGTTCAGATCGAGCACCCTTGGGGCTACGGTCTGCTTGCGTGCAAATGCCAGAAGCTGCCTGGTAAGGCTGGCAGAGCGATCTGCAGCCTTCCTTATTTCCTGAAGGTCGGCATAGTGGGGTTGTGACGGGTCGATTTTCATAAGGGCCAATTCGGCATGTCCGAAGATCACGGCAAGCATGTTGTTGAAGTCATGGGCCACGCCCCCTGCCAGTCTCCCGATCGATTCAATCTTCTGGGCCTGCTGAAGCTGCGCTTCTAGTCTGGCCTTCTCTTCACCGGCCTTTTTAAGTTCTGTAATGTCGATGGTGTAGCCGGCCAGCAATGTTTTATCTCCTCTGACAATCGGAAACTTTATGGATGTATAGCTCCGGCCATTCATATCATCATAATCCGTTATAAGAACTTCATTCCCTGAGGCTGCAGCCCAGTCATCCGCAGTAAATTTCGCAGCCATCTCGGGCGGAAACAGCTCCTCGTTGGTCTTGCCAATAATTTCGGGAACAGGCCTTCCAAGCATCTGTTCATAATTATCGCTGGCCTGCAGAACAATGCTCCGCGATGGAGTAACTTCCTTGATGTATAAGTAAATAGGGGAGTGACGCATGAACAGCGAGAACAGCTCATTGCTTTCCCTCAGTGCAACCTCAGTCCTTTTACGCCCGGTAATGTCCTGGGCGGCGCCCCAGAGTTCAACCGTTTTGCCGGTTGAATCAACATCGGCCTGCCCCTGCACCCACATCCATCCATTGCTCCCGTCTTTTCTAATGGTTTCCAGTTCCAGCGTGTAAGGAATCCCGGTATCCCTGGTACGGGCCAGGGCC
>CAYNVT010000121.1:0-12888 GCA_964400685.1 uncultured Bacteriovoracaceae bacterium
ACGAGAGGGTGGAAGAACAGTAGGCGCAGGCGTCATAGTTAAGGTTATCGAGTAAAACAGGCGGGATAAAATTATGAGAGATTCGGTTATTTTGGCATGCTCTGAGTGCAAGCGCCGCAATTATATGACAACAAGAAACAAGAAGAAGCAGCAGGAAAAACTTCAAATAAAGAAATTCTGTCCCTTCTGCCGAACGCACTCCCTGCATAAGGAATCAAAGTAGGATAATGAATGCAGGCCAGTAACTCTAACTGGTAGAGTGCCGGACTCCAAATCCGGATGCTGGGGGTTCGAATCCCTCCTGGCCTGCCAAAATGGAAGATATAGATGGAAAAATTAAAAGAATTCATAAGCGGAATAACAAGATATCTCAAGGAAGTCAGAGCTGAACTGAAAAAGGTTACATGGACTGGCAGGAAAGAGGTAGCCACTGGAACAGTTGCTGTTTTCATAATGTGTGCCGCTGTTTCTATAATCCTGTCGCTTCTTGATATCGGGATATCCGGCTTTTTCAAGCTCATTTTTGGATGGTAAACAAATATGGAACATAAATGGTACGTCGTACATACTTACTCCAATTATGAACAGAAGGCCAAACGTTCCCTTGAAGAGCGCATAAAAGCATATAAATGCGACGAATTCTTTACTGATATTCTTGTACCGACGCCAGTCGAGCCTAAGATAAATGGTCAACCTAAAAAAGGCGGAGGTAAAAAGTTTTTCCCCGGATATATCCTTGTAAAAATGTTTCTAACCGATAAAACTTGGCATGTGGTTATGGGAACTCCTAAAGTAACAGGATTTGTAGGTGGAAGGAATGAACCATCTACAATTCCTGAACATGAAGTAGAAAAACTGAAGACTCAACTTGAAGAGGGAATGTCAGGAAAGGAATTCAAGTGCAATTTTGCAGTTGGCGATTCAGTCACTGTAAACGAAGGGCCCTTCCAGAATTTCAATGGAGTAGTCGACGATGTTAAACCTGACAAGGGAAAAGTAAGAGTACTGGTAAGCATATTCGGCAGATCAACGCCGGTTGAGCTTAATTTCGACCAGATAACCAAGAAATAGTTCTAAGGGGTAGCAAATGGCAAAGACAGTAACCGCTAAGATCAAAATTCATATCCCTGCTGGAGAGGCAAAACCTTCTCCACCAGTCGGACCAGCACTGGGACAGCATGGGGTAAACATCATGGAATTCTGTAAGGCTTTCAATTCGCAGACAGAAAAACAGAAAGGTTTTCTGATACCTGTTGTAATAACCGTATATCAGGATAGAACTTTTACGTTTATTACTAAAAGCCCTCCTGCATCCCGCCTTCTAATAAAGGCTGCAGGTCTTGAAAAGGCTTCTTCGAATCCTTTAAAGGAAAAGGTTGGGAAAGTAACAAAAGCCCAGGTAAAAGAAATCGCTACAACAAAAATGAAAGACCTTAATACGGTCGACATAGATATGGCAATGAACATCATTGCTGGAACCGCCCGCAGTATGGGCATAGAAGTAGTAGAGTAAAGGAGAACCGGCAATGGCAAGGATTGGCAAGAAATACAACGAAGCCAGAAAAAAGGTTGACTCTCAGAAGAAATATTCATTCGAGGAAGCAATATCCCTTGTCTTGGACTGCAAATATACCAAGTTTGATGAGAGTGTTGATGTAGCATTCAGGCTGGGTGTCGACCCCCGACATGCAGACCAGATGGTTAGGGGCTCCGTTATATTGCCTCACGGTACAGGCAGAACAACACGTGTACTTGTATTTGCAAAAGGGGATAAGGAAAAGGAAGCACAGGAAGCCAAAGCAGATTTTGTAGGTGCGGAAGACATTGCAGAAAAGATACAGGGGGGCTGGCTCGAATTTGATAAGGTTATTGCAACTCCCGATATGATGGGCCTTGTAGGAAAACTAGGCCGAATTCTAGGGCCCAGAGGGCTTATGCCTAACCCGAAACTGGGAACGGTTACATTCGACGTTGCCAAGACGGTAGGCGAAATGAAGGCAGGCAGAATTGAATTCAGGGTTGATAAAACAGGAATAGTTCACTGTAGTGTAGGAAGGGTCAGCTTCGGAAAGGAAAAACTCCAGGAAAATTTAAAAGCGCTGCTCGAGGTAGTCTGGAAGTTGAAGCCTTCTTCAAGCAAAGGTGCATATATAAAAGGAGTAGCTTTATCCAGTACCATGGGTCCAGGAGTCAGGATTGATCCGGTTGACGCAATGGCGCTGGTAAAATAATAGCGATCCTGGTTAAAGACAGCGGGTGCCTGGAGAAAAGGCTTAATTCCCCGCCTAAACCTGGGTGTATATATACCCCAAGGGTATCCTTTAACGGGATATTAAAAAACAAAGGGGGTGAGGTAGCGATTGAATAGGACAGAAAAATCGGAACTGGTAGAAAAGCTTCATGATGAGCTAGGTAAAAGCGGTGCTGTTTTCATAACAGACTATAAAGGACTTACTGTTGAGCAGATCACGCAGTTAAGAGGTGGAATCAGGCAGGCCGGTGGTAAATATCAGGTAGTCAAGAATACGCTTCTTAAACTCGCCGCAGAAGGAACAAATGCAACAGGGCTCAATCCGCTGCTGGAGGGGCCTACAGCAATTGCCATAGCATTTGCTGATCCCGTTGCACTGGCTAAAGCCATTGTGGAATTTTCGAAAAAAAATGAAAGTCTGGAAATTCAGGGCGGTGTTTTAGGATCACAGTTTCTGACGGAAGAAGATGTCAAGGATCTGGCAGGCATGCCAAGCAAAGAAGTGCTTCTTGCCAGAATGCTGGGATCCATGAATGCACCGGCAACAAACTTTGTTGGTGTTCTGGCAGCTATGGTTCGTCAGCTTATGTATGTTTTAAAAGCAATAGAAGAAAAAAAATCACAAATTCAAGAATAAGATAATTAATAAGGAGAAAATAAAAACATGAGTATTTCACGCGAAGACGTAATAAAATTTATTGAAAATATGACAGTTTTAGAGCTCGCAGGTTTTGTTAAAGAGCTTGAGGAAAAATTTGGTGTAAGCGCGGCAGCCCCTGCAGTTGCTGTTGCAGCCGGCCCGGCAGCAGGCCCTGCCGAACCTGTTGAGGAGAAGACTCAGTTCGATGTAATACTGAAGGATGCAGGCGCACAGAAAATACAGGTTATTAAGGTGGTAAGAGCTCTTACAAACCTTGGACTCAAGGAAGCAAAAGACCTTGTCGAAGGTGCTCCCAAACCGGTTGTTGAAAAAGTATCTAAACAGGAAGCCGAGGACGCCAAGAAGAAACTTGAAGAGCAGGGCGCAGCAGTAGAGATTAAGTAAGCCTGTTTGTGGCAGGAGACCAATCGGTCAACAATTTATTGAAACCAGCAGGTGAACATGTTCACCACTGTTTTCAGAAAAAGACAGAAAGGACACTTCCTTTATGGTGGTGTCCTGGATTTTTGCTTTTACTATAAAGAAAAAGGGGATTAGCCGTAAATGATGAAAGACATTCTTTCCTATCCCGAAATCAGGCGAAAAAGTTTTGCAAAGAGATTTTCAATGATAGACATGCCTGACCTTGTCGAACTTCCAAAGACATCGTACAGTGCATTCCTTCAAAAAGATATTTCTCCGGAAAAACGAAAAAATATTGGTCTTGAAAGTGTTTTCAGATCTGTTTTTCCGATAAAGGATTTCAACGAGTATGCATCTCTCGAATATGTTGAATATAAGCTAGGCGAGCCCAAATATGACATTGATGAATGCGTGCAGAAAGGGCTTACATATGCCGCACCTGTTAACCTGAAAGTTAGACTCGTGGTATATGACAGGGATGAGGAAACTCAGACGCAGAGCATCCGGGATATAAAAGAACAGGAAGTATATTTCGGAGAGATCCCTCTCATGACCCCTGCGGCAACATTTATAATCAATGGTACTGAAAGAGTTATTGTCAGCCAGTTGCATCGTTCTCCCGGGATATTCTTTGATAAATCTACTGCACGTGCAGCGACAGGCGGAAAGATACTGTATTCAGCTAGAATTATCCCTGCCAGAGGTTCCTGGATAGATCTGGATTTCGATGCGAAAGGAATACTCTATCTTAGGATAGACCGCAGAAGAAAGATGACTTCTACAACGCTTTTAAAAGCGTTGGGATATACAAACCAGGATATTCTTGGAATGTATTATCTTAAGGAAAGGTATTCGATCGGTGATGACAATGTCCTTAAACATATTGATCTGCAAAGTCTTGTTGGTCTGAAAGCAGAGCATGATATAAAGGTTAAAGGTTCTGGGGAACCTGTAATAAAGGCAGGTAAAAAGATTACAGCTGCTACAGTTAAAAAGTTATCAGGCAAGGTTCTCGAGCCGATGGTATGCAACGAGAAGGATATCCTGGGTAAGATTATTGCCGAAGATATAGTCAATCTGGCGACCGGTGAAATAATTGTAGAAGCTAATGAAATACTTTCTGCTGACTTACTGGTGAAATTGAATGAGGAAGGTGTTAAAGAAATAAAAACTATATATATAGATGAAATTAATTACAGTTCTTCACTCTCCAAGACTCTAGCGCTTGATAAACTGGATACAGCTGAAGAGGCAATAATTGAAATATACAGGCGTTTGAGGCCGTCAAATCCTCCGACTCTGGAGATTGCTACTACTTTCTTTGAAAACCTGTTCTTCAATTCATCCTATTATGATCTCTCAAGGGTCGGAAGGCTCAAAATCAACAGAAAGCTTCATATAAACGACGAGGATGCCCCTCTTGATCTTACAATTCTTAGAAAGGAAGATATTCTCCTCACAATCAAGTATCTGATGGAATTGAAAGATGGTGTGCAGGGCAGGGCTGTTGATGATATTGACCACATGTCGAACAGACGTGTCCGTTCAATTGGCGAACTTCTTGAAAATCAGTATAGGATCGGGCTTGTAAGAATGGAAAGGGCAATCAAAGAACGGATGAGCCTTCAGGATGTTGAAACAATAATGCCGAACAGCCTTATCAATCCGAAACCCGTAAGTGCAGTCATCAGGGAATTTTTTGGCTCAGGCCAATTATCTCAGTTCATGGACCAGACCAATCCGCTTTCGGCAATTACACATAAGAGAAGGCTTTCAGCCCTTGGTCCAGGCGGATTGACCAGGGAGCGCGCGGTGTTTGAAGTGCGTGATGTTCACCCATCGCACTACGGACGCATATGCCCGATAGAAACACCGGAGGGACCGAACATCGGTCTTATAGTATCGCTTTCGACATATGCAAGGGTTAATGAGTTCGGATTTATTGAGACGCCGTACTATACAGTTGAAGACGGCGTGGTTACTAAAGAAATGCATTATATGAGTGCTATGGAGGAAGACGAGCAGGTCGTTGTTCAGGCAACCGAACCAATTGATAAGAAGGGCAAGATAATTGCCGATATGGTAAGGGTCCGGCTTAAGAATGGCGAATATGGTATTGTTCCTAGAGAGCAGGTAACACTGATGGACGTTGCTACAAACCAGCTTTTCAGTGTATCGGCAAACCTCATTCCCTTCCTTGAGCACGATGACGCAAACCGGGCGCTTATGGGTTCGAACATGCAGCGCCAGTCAGTACCGCTGCTCTTCCCCAAGCCTCCGATGATAGGAACAGGTATGGAACACCTTATCGCAAGAGACTCGGGTGTCTGCGTGGTTGCTAAAAGAGACGGAATAGTAAGAGATGTCGACAGTCAGCGTATAGTAATTATGGCTGATAAGATATCTGAAAAGCAGGACGACTCGGGAATAGACATTTATAAACTGACAAAATTTAAAAGGGCTAATCAGAATACATCATTTAACCAGAGCCCCATAGTCAAGAAAGGACAACATATTAAAAAAGGTGAAATTATTGCAGACGGGCCTGCAACAAATATGGGAGAGCTTGCCCTCGGCAGAAACCTGGTAGTCGCATTCATGCCCTGGGGTGGATATAACTATGAAGATGCCATCCTCATAAGTGAGCGAGTTGTAAAGGAAGACTTCTATACTTCAGTTCATATTGAGGAATTTGAAGTAATGGCAAGGGATGTAAAGCTGGGAACCGAAGAGATAACCCGCGATATCCCGAATGCCGGTGAAGAGGCACTGAAAAACCTTGATGATTCAGGCATCGTCTGTGTAGGTGCTGAGGTTAAACCTGGTGACATACTGGTAGGTAAAGTTACTCCAAAGGGCGAAACACAGCTTACTCCCGAAGAAAAATTGTTGCGGGCAATATTCGGTGAAAAGGCGAGCGAGGTTAAAGACTCATCCCTCAGGGTGCCTCCGGGAATAGAAGGGACTGTCATTGACGCCCGGGTGTTTAACAGGCGTGGACAGGACCGCGATGAACGTACGATGCAGATAGAGCAGAAAGAAGTCAAGGTACTTAACAAAGACCGTGAGGATGAAGTTAAAATAGTAACATCTGCTGCCCGGGCAAGAATCGAAACTCTTCTTATCGGCAGGGATCTGGCATCACCCCTTTATTCACATCTCGGGGACAAGATTATTGCCAAGAGCAAGGAAAAAATTACAATGGAGATGCTTTCAGGCCTCTCGATTGATGATTTCAAGGACATCAGAATTAAAGACGGCGAAGAAGCTGAACATGAGATTGATCGTATTATAACACGTCTTGATCATCAGAAACGTCTTATCGAGAAAGTGTATGATTCTAAAATTGAAAAGATGACAGCGGGAGATGATCTGCCACCAGGTGTTAACAAGATGGTTAAAGTGTTCATAGCCATAAAGCGAAAGCTCTCTGTGGGCGATAAAATGGCAGGACGTCATGGAAACAAAGGCGTTATTTCAAAAATTCTTCCAGAAGAGGATATGCCTTTCTTCGAAGACGGCAGACCGGTGGATATTGTACTTAATCCGCTGGGTGTTCCTTCCCGAATGAATGTCGGTCAGATACTGGAGACACATATCGGATGGGCTGTAAGGGGAATGGGAGAGGCTCTGAATGATTTCATGAAGAGTGAATATTCCGAGGAATCCCTGAGGGATTACCTGAAAAAGGTCTATCAGTCGAGCAAGGTGGATACAATCCTGAAGAAAGCATCAAGGGAAGAGCTTATACAGATTACCCGCTCGATATGTGATGAAGGCCTGCATGTGGCTGTGCCTGTGTTCGATTCTGCAAGCGAGGAAGAAGTTACGAAGATGATGGAGTCTGCAGGAATTGAAGATAAAGGCAGAGTGACGCTGTTTGATGGCAGGACAGGTGATCCTTTTGACGGTAAGGTAACGGTTGGCGTCATGTATATGCTGAAACTTCACCACCTTGTTGATGACAAGATACATGCCCGTTCGATCGGTCCGTATTCTCTCGTTACTCAACAGCCGCTAGGAGGAAAAGCGCAGTTCGGTGGACAGAGACTCGGTGAAATGGAAGTGTGGGCAATCGAAGCTTATGGCGCTGCCTATACATTACAGGAATTCCTGACGGTCAAGAGTGATGACGTGGCCGGAAGGACCAGGACATATGAATCAATTGTCAAGGGAGAGCATGCGCTTGAGCCGGGTATTCCGGAATCATTCAATGTGCTCATGAGAGAATTAAAGAGCCTCAGCCTCGATATTGGACTTATCGAAGGCAAAGGCTACTAAATAAGGGAGGGTAACTTGGAAGACCTGTACAGTTATTTTGAAAAACCAAAAGATCCTTCCAATTACATGGCAGTCAGGATCGGCTTGGCCTCACCTGAGAAGATCAGGGCATGGTCATACGGGGAAGTTAAAAAGCCTGAGACCATAAACTACAGGACATTCAAACCTGAGAGAGACGGTCTGTTCTGCGCCAAGATTTTTGGACCCATAAAAAGCTATGAGTGCACGTGCGGGAAGTACAAACGCATGAAGCACCGGGGCGTAGTCTGTGAAAAATGCGGTGTAGAAGTAATAGATTCAAGGGTAAGGCGAGAAAGGCTTGGCCATATCGAACTTGCAACACCCGTTGCGCACATCTGGTTCCTGAAAAGTCTTCCCAGCAGGATCGGGGGGTTTCTTGAGCTTTCCCTAAAAGAACTGGAGAGGGTGCTCTATTTTGAAAGTTATATCGTCACTGATCCCAAAGACGCTCCACTCAGGAAGGGAGAACTCCTTACCGAAGACAAATTCAGGGCTGAAGTTGAAAAGCACGGCCTTGGCAGTTTTGTCGCAAGGATGGGAGCTGAAGCTATCGATGAACTTATTTCTGACCTTGATATAATATCACTTTCCATCGATCTGAAAGACAAAATAGCCACAACCAAGAGCGAGGCAAAGAAAAAGAAGCTAACGCAACGGTTGAGAATGGTTAATGTAATGGTGGGTATTGAACCTGTCGACCTGATAAAATTTGTGGAAGAGCGCTTTCAGCTCGAGAAAGATGAACAGTTCAGAAGGGCTCTGGGCGAAATCCTTACTGAATGCCGCAAGATAATAAAGATGTGGGAAGAGGCGCTCACATATCAGGACAAGAAAAAAATAATCCCTAAAATAAATGAAATAATTAACAAACTGCTTGAATCAAGACGGCTTTCACATGACGATATCGATTATCTGAAACAGTGGCAGGATCCTTCCTGGATGATTTTAAAGGTCATTCCTGTTCTTCCTCCCGATCTCAGGCCGCTTGTGCCACTTGATGGCGGAAGGTTTGCTACGTCTGATCTTAATGATCTGTATAGAAGGGTTATAAACCGAAACAACAGACTTAAAAGGCTGATGGAGCTGAATGCTCCTGATATTATCTTGAGAAATGAGAAAAGGATGCTTCAGGAAGCGGTGGATGTCCTTTTCGACAACGGACGCAGAGGCCGCGTTATAACCGGAGCCAACCGCAGGCCGCTCAAAAGCCTCTCCGATATGCTCAAGGGGAAACAGGGAAGATTCCGCCAGAACCTTCTGGGGAAAAGGGTTGACTATTCAGGCCGGTCGGTCATAACCGCCGGACCAGATCTGCGTCTGCATCAATGCGGATTGCCTAAGAAGATGGCGATCGAACTTTTCAAACCTTTTATTTATAACAAACTGGAGCAGAAGAAGCTCGTAAGCACTATAAAGAGCGCAAAAAGACTTGTTGAGAAGGAGACACCTGAGGTCTGGGAATGTCTGGCTGAAGTGGTACAGGAGTATCCTGTTATGCTTAATCGTGCCCCTACACTTCACAGACTGGGCATGCAGGCTTTTGAGCCGATTCTCATCGAAGGCAAGGCGATACAGCTTCATCCGCTTGTTTGCACGGCATTCAATGCGGATTTCGACGGCGACCAGATGGCTGTTCATGTCCCTTTGTCGATCGAGGCTCAGGTTGAAGCGCGCGTACTTATGATGTCAACAAATAATATTCTTTCACCTGCTAACGGGAAGCCTGTTATTGTTCCGACTCAGGATATCGTTCTAGGCGTGTACTATCTTACCCGCGACAAACCGATGGCAAAGGGCGAAGGAATGGTGTTTTTCGGTACTGAAGAGGTAAGGGTCGCCCTGGATGCCGGTGTTGTCTCAATCCATGCTAAGATCAAAATCCGCATGGGAGACAAGCTTGTCGACACGACTGTAGGCAGAGTGATATTCAACGAGATAGTCCCTAAAGAGATTCCATTTGAGATGATCAATAAGCCGATGACCAAGAAAGCTCTAGCTGAAATAGTTGACATATGCTTCAGCGTTGCCGGTGACAAGAAGACAGTTCTGCTTGCAGACAGGATAAAAGACCTTGGTTATCATTACGCAACAGTAGCAGGCATCTCAATCGGCATCGAAGACATGATTATTCCAAAGTCAAAACCTCAGATAATAGGCGGTGCGAAGAAAGATGTATCTGAGATTATAAGGCAATACAATGAAGGTCTCATTACCGACGGAGAACGCTACAATAAAGTAGTTGATATATGGACTAAAGTGACCGACCGGGTAGCAGGCGACATGATGGATACCATAAAGAAAGATCTGATAGAGATGCCTGACGGTTCCGAAGTTGAAACGCCTTCATTTAATCCGATATTTATGATGGCTGATTCAGGCGCCAGAGGCAGCGCTCAGCAGATAAGGCAGCTTGCCGGTATACGCGGATTGATGGCAAAACCTTCCGGTGAAATTATAGAAACTCCGATTGAATCAAACTTCCGTGAGGGACTTGACGTCCTTGAGTATTTCATATCAACACACGGTGCGAGAAAAGGTCTCGCTGACACAGCCCTTAAAACAGCTAATTCCGGTTACCTTACAAGAAGACTGGTTGATGTAGCACACGATGTCATAGTTTCGGAAGAAGACTGCGGTACAATGGACGGTCTGGAAATGGAAGCTCTGATCGAGGGTGGTGAAATAATTAAAACGCTGGGTGAGCGCATAATAGGCAGAGTTGCGCTTGATGATGTTGTTGATCCTTACAATGGAGAGGTAATCGTCCCATACAACACAATGATAGAACAATCCCATGTCGACAAGATAATGGATGCCGGACTTGAAAGGGTTGTCGTAAGGTCTGTTCTTGCATGCAAATCAAAACAGGGTATTTGCGTGCGCTGCTATGGTAAAGACCTGGCAAGAGGCCGCATGGTAAATATCGGGGAGGCTGTCGGAATTATTGCCGCGCAGTCAATAGGCGAACCCGGCACTCAGCTGACGATGAGGACATTCCATATCGGTGGTACAGCTACGGTTATCGAGCAGTCCAGTAATAAGTTCAACCATTCCGGAACTGTCAAGTACAAGGAACTGAAAGTTGTCCGCAGCAAAGACAAAGAACTGGTTGCCATGAACAGAAACGGATATATTCTTCTGGTAGATGATAACGGCCGTGAAAGAGAATCTTATCCGATTATGTATGGTGCCAAGGTAAAGGTGGAAGACGGCCAGAAAGTTGTTGCCGGCACCCCTCTTGCTCAATGGGAACCTTATTCATCCCCGATTCTGACTGAAGTCGGAGGAAAGGTAAAATATATGGATCTCGTTGAAGAGATCACCATTCAGGAACATATTGATGAAGTGACGGGCCATTCCCGTTCCGTTGTCATAGAACCGAAGGATCCCGAACTAAGGCCAAGACTTCACATAGTGGACGATTCAGGTAAAAACATAAAGGTTCCGGGCACAAATAATCAGGCGCGCTATACACTGCCAACGGGTGCCATTCTTGATGTAAAGGATGGAGATGAGGTGTTTGCAGGGGATGTTCTGGTAAAAATACCGCGAGAAACAACAAAGACAAAGGATATCACCGGCGGTCTTCCAAGGGTTGTCGAACTATTTGAGGCAAGAAAGCCTAAGGAAGGTGCTACAGTCTCTGAAATCGACGGTGAAGTAAGCTTTGGAAAAGATACGAAGGGAAAGCGCAAGGTTATTATTACTCCAGAAGTCGGTCAGCCCAAGGAATACATGATACTGAAAGGTAAGCACATTGCTGTTCACGAAGGTGATTATGTAAGGGCGGGCGAACCCCTTATGGATGGAGCCGTAGATCCCCATGATATATTAAAGATAAGGGGCGAGAAAGATCTTGCAAAATATCTTACAAACGAAGTGCAGGAAGTTTACAGGCTTCAGGGTGTTAATATTAACGATAAACATATTGAAGTCATTGTCAGACAGATGCTTAAGCGCGTTAAGATTAAAGATTCAGGTGATACAGATAATATAGAAGGCGAATTTGTTGACAAACTTTCATTCAATGAAGAAAACGAAAGAGTTGCATCAGGTGGCGGCAAACCTGCTATTGCAGAACCGTACCTGCTTGGCATTACCAAAGCAAGCCTGAATACCGAGAGCTTTATATCCGCTGCTTCATTCCAGGAGACCACACGCGTTTTGACAGATGCAAGCGTCGAAGGAAAGGTGGATCATCTGAAGGGCCTTAAGGAAAATGTTATCATGGGAAGACTCATTCCTGCAGGTACCGGATTCCCGTTATACAAGAGGATAGATGTAAGGGTTTCAGATGAAGAAATATTGGATGAAGATCTTTTAGAAAGTGCTTGACATCTAAGGGTTACGTTGCTAGAAAACGGCGTCTATCGCACTTTGATAGACGCCGTTAAAACATGCTTTATAAAAGGGGTTTAAATAATGCCTACACTGAATCAACTGGTTAGAAAAGGCAGAGAAACGCTTGAGAAGAGAAAAAAGACCAGGGCATTGGAAAGTTGTCCTCAGAAGAGAGGGGTTTGTGTAAGGGTATACACAACAACTCCCAAGAAGCCTAATTCAGCTCTTCGAAAGGTTGCCAGGGTCAGGCTGTCAAACGGATTTGAAGTTACATCGTATATTCCGGGTGAAGGTCACAATTTACAGGAGCACTCTGTGGTTATGATAAGAGGAGGCCGAGTTAAGGACCTTCCAGGTGTAAGGTATCACATCATTAGGGGCATTCTTGACACTGAAGGCGTAAAAAATCGCCGCAGAAGCCGCTCTAAATACGGAGCTAAAAGGCCTAAAGCCTAATAATTTGAGGTAAGGATATGCCAAGGAAGAAAAGAGGAACCCTGCAGAGATCTATAGTACCTGACCCGAAGTTCGGGGATAAACAGGTTGGAAAATTTATCAACAGTCTCATGTGGGACGGAAAAAAATCTGTTTCAGAAATGATTTTTTATGAAACCCTGAATATATTAGCCGATAAAACAAAAGAAAATCCTGTAGAAGTATTTCACAAAGCAATGGAAAACGTTAAACCAGTGATAGAAGTACGTTCCCGCAGGGTTGGTGGTGCAACATATCAGGTACCAACAGAAGTCAGGCCTGAAAGGCGGGATATGCTTGCAAGACGCTGGATAATTGCAGCAGCCAGGTCAAGGGGCGAGAATTCAATGAGTAACAGACTGGCTTCCGAACTGCTTGACGCATTCAACAATAGAGGTACGGCAATTAAGAAGAAAGAAGATACACATAAGATGGCTGAAGCCAACAAGGCATTTGC
>CAYNVT010000122.1:0-12692 GCA_964400685.1 uncultured Bacteriovoracaceae bacterium
AGGACTCTGACGAAGTCTGCATCAATAATCGGCAAGATGGGTCCATCAAACCTTGAAACAAGAAGAGTCCTTAAAGAGTGCCGCCTGGGAAGGTCCTATGTTATCGACTGCGCGTTTATCGATGACAAGGGCGTCATAAGAGTGATCGAGCCTGAGAAATACAGGAATTCCGAGGGGATAGACATAAGCTACCAGGATGCAGTCAAAGAAATCCTGAAAACCAGAAACCCTGTTATGAGCAATCTTATCGATTCGGTCGAGGGAATAAAGTCGGTTAGTTTCAAGGTTCCGGTATTCTCGGATAAGAAAGAGTTACTGGGTTGCGTGAGCATGCTGACCAGGATTGAAGAGATGATTAAATTCGCCGCTATTCAGGTCGAGGCAGGCCGCGGCGTGAAGACATGGGTCATGCAGAAGGACGGGTTTATAATCTATGAAACCGATCACTCTCAGATAGGGCTCAACCTGTTTTCCGATCCCCTTTACAAGGACTATCCAGAACTCATTGAGCTCGGCAGAAGAATGGTGAAGGAATCAAGCGGCCAGGGATCATATACATTCCTGATCAACGGCACTAAAAAAGTTGTAAGGAAGGATGCTGCATGGAGGACAATAAGCTTTTACGGAAATGAATGGGTACTGGTCACATACCAGCAGGAGGAATGACTCAGGCTCAGGTAAAAGTAACTATTTCAAGATGAAGAGGAGACAGTGAATGAAGAGTAGAATGATGATTCTGATGACTGCTATCATGCTGGCTGTATTTTGCACGGCATCAAATGCCGCTCAAAAGGATAACGAAGCGGATTCATTGATGTTCGATGCAGGTGTTACCGTTTCTTCGTTGATGACTATCTCTGATGCATATATCAAAAGCCTTTCAGACAGGCTTGAAGTGGCTGCCGTTTCGGAAGAGGCTGCAAGCGGAAAGCCGGAGAGAATAATGCCGATGCTTAAGAAAATAGAGGAACAGGAAAAAGGGGATGCAGTCGCATGGTTTGCGCTTCCTGACGGTTCATATTACACGGTTGACAGAGGGCTGATGGACAAAAACCTGAAAGACCGCGCATATTTCCCGGTGGTACTTGCCGGGAAAATATCCGTGGGCGAGCTTGTTATCAGCAAATCAACGAATCAGGTCTCGACGATTATTGCGGTTCCTATTAAAAAAGATGAATCCGTGACCGGTGTACTCGGTGTATCGCTGTTTACAAGAAAGCTGAGTGTCCTTATCAATAAAAATATGAGATTTGAAGATGACGTGGTTTTCTATGCCCTCAACAAAGAACATATAACCGTCATCAATAAAAAGCCGGGACTGGTTAACCTTGACCCGGAGGCCCAGGGCAACAGCTCGATGACAATGGCCATCAAGGAAATGATGTCAATGGATGAAGGCATTGTCGAATACGATTTCCACGGCAAGCGCCGTGTCGCCTTCATGAAATCGAGATATACAAACTGGTGGTATGCCGTCGGGCAATTGGTGGAAAAATAAGAAGAAAAGAAGGCATTAAGCTGATGAGTAAGAGGAAATAAAAAGTTTTGATTCTGCTCTTATGCTTACGAGCTTAACAGCTTAACAGCTGATTTGACTAACGTGCTGGAGGGGATATGAACAGTTTTAAAAGACTTTTCTTCCTGGCCCTGTTCGTTTTTGCATCACTGATCCCGGCAGGAATAAGCGCCGCCCAGGTTCTGCCTGAAGGCTTCGTCTATCTGGATGATGTCATACCGGGCATCAAACTCGAAATGCGATATTATACCGACAATAATTTTACGGGCCGCCGGGTGGACGGCTATCTGAAGCCCGTATGCATAATTTCAAAACCTGCCGCTCAAGCGCTCAAGAACGTGCAGAACGACCTTCTGGCGTTCGGGCTGGAGCTCAAGATATTCGATGCCTACAGGCCTCAGGCGGCTGTGGATAATTTCATCAGATGGGCGGCGGACGTAAATGATACGAAAATGAAAAAAGAGTATTATCCTGATGTCGACAAAAGAAACCTTTTCAGGGACGGGTATATCGCCTCCCGGTCAGGACATACCAGAGGCAGCACGGTCGACCTGACAATCATTCAGTCCGGCTCGGGCAAAGAGCTTGACATGGGAGGCGCATTCGATTTCTTCGGGCCCGTATCCTGGCCGGACAGCAGCCAGGTGCCTGCTGTCAAGCGCGCCAATCGCCTACTGTTGAGAACACTTATGATAAGGTACGGGTTCAATCCTTATGAAAAGGAGTGGTGGCATTTTACGCTGGCAAACGAGCCGTATCCGAATACATATTTCAATTTCCCTGTGGAGTAGACAGGCTTAAGGGGTAAAGGACGGCTTAACAACGGCCCCTGTTCCTTTTTCTCTTTCAGCCGATAAAGTATTACTGAAGGTTGAAAAAATAAGGGGAATAGCAACAAAAGGAGCAGCCAATGAGTAAGCATATCAAAATGATTTCACTCGTCTGTCTGAGCTTAGCTGCGGGGATTATCATAAACTGCGGCAGCAGCTATCGCATCAATTATTCGAACGTAAAGGCGGACCTCAATTACAGCGGAACACGGTCGGTTGCGGTCGGGGTGCTGGATAAGCGGCCCTATGTTATCAGCGGAGAAAACGACCCCAGGTTTGTTGGGACTATGCGGGGCGGATACGGCAACCCGTTCGACCTCTGGACAACGAGCGATCTCAGGCTGTCGGATGAGATGGCTTCCACAATGGCTGAATCTCTGCGCAGCAAAGGCTTTAAGGTCGTATCGACAAAGGCCGTTGTAGGAAAGGACGGCTCAGGCATGCTCAATGAAATGAAGGCGACAGGCGCCCAGCGGCTGGTCCTGATGGTTATGAATGACTGGTGGAGCAACTACCTTCCTAGAAGCTTCAGCGCTGAAAAGAGCGAGCTTATCATCGATGTTGAATTGAAAGTCATGGACAGCAAAAAGAACTCCCTTGGTTCTAAAAAGATGAAAGAGATTGTGAATGTAGAGTCAGGCTGGCCGCAGGACACCATACCCGGATGGTATCAGAAGAAAATGACCGAACTGCTTAATGACAAAGGCATTCAAAAGGCGCTCAAGTAGAGCATTTGCACAGCCGGTCAACAATAATTTGCATTAGCTGCGCCCTTATCTTACAAATATCCCTTCAGAAAGGAGAGCTGTCAGATCAAGTCGGAGCTACTACAGTCTAGCAGTGGAAACTTTTCATTTTCACTAAAAGTCAAGGCAAGAATCAAATTTCAAAGCCCATACTTGCTCTTTCGGTTAATGAATGCTGGTTCTGTTCCCTCAAGAATCTCTACAACTTTCTTCTTGATTTCTGGTGATTCAATCGCACCTGTAATGTATGCAAAAACATTGTTTGTTTTATCGCAGCTTGCACATATTATCTGCTCAGCATCACATACAACAGCTAAGTTAGGGTTGTGTGTGACCATGACTACTTGCCTGCGCTGTTTAGCTGCCTTAATGCAGGTTACAAGAATCTTAAAAATCGTTTGGTTGTCCAGATTTTCCTCAGGCTGATCGATTATTAGCGGAATGTCATCTTTGTCCACTAAGAGGTAGAACACTAACAAAAGTAGACCGCGCTCGCCAGGGGAGAGCCTACTGATTTCTTGACCACCATAAGTCAAGGAGTACCGCGGCTGAAGGTAATTCAGTCCGAATATAAAGTCATAAACGTCTTTTAACTCATTCCCCTTTCTAAGTTGGTCAGCAGGCTGCATCTCATTTGCGTTATAACCTTCGCGTCTATCAACATGCAACATGTCATCAATTTGATTTGCAAAGTTGATTGTTGCATCGGAATCATCAAAATCCGTTTCATGCAGGATGTCATTGATCAGTTGATTGCTATCATCGATTCCAGAGAAGCTACCTCGTGTCTGACGATTGATTCGCAATAAGAAATTGTCTTGAAATCCATTCTCCTCGATTCTTACGTTGAATGCAAGAGGAAGCGGCATTTCCATATTTGCCGCTGTCTCTATAAAACCTTGTACTGGTTGATATAGATGCTTGTATTCCGCGACCGTCTTTCCAATCTGTTCATGTAGACGGCGAACTATAGTGTTACGCGTTTGTTGCAACTCATTGTGTCTCACTGGTAATATGGCAAGTTCTTGAATCTCAGCCTTGAACCATTCAATTGAATAAACTTTATCTCTTGTCCCAATCAACTCTTTTATTGCCCGCTCCCATTGTTCATGTTGCTCTCGATAAACTATAAAGAGACGTTGTTTCTCTCCGAGAGTTCCTTTAATTTTATTAATTTCAAACTCTACTTCTTCACGCCGTTTCGTAAGACCTTTCGCATCCTGATCATTAAGCAATTTGTCCTGCAATTCAATTTGCGACTTTATGGAGATGCCAATGTCATCCAACTTTTTGGTATCGACTTTGAGATAAATAAAGTCGTCGATTAATAAAGTGCCGTCAATATCATTAAGTGTTGCCTTAAATTCGTCCAAAAATTGTTTGTGAGCCTTTTCATAATTTTTAAGGACTTGGATAGCTCGATTAACCAATGCCGCGGATTTCATGGCAGCTGCCTTCTTGGCTCGCGCAGCCTTTTCTTCCATATGGATCTCTGCAAGTTTACCTTCTAATTTATTCAAAAGGGTAACTGATTCCATGGTTTCCTGCCTTATGGCATCGGAAACTGAAGGATCTTCGACAGCCTCAGGTTTGGCATTTTCTAGTGCCTGTAATTCCTTCTGTTTGTTTTCAAGCTGAGTTTTCAGACTCTGTTGAGCAGCTGGTGCCAACCTTTTCTCGATAGAGCTAATTTCCTCATTTAACTTAGATAGCTGTTGCGCTACTTGCGTACGCTCACGTTCAATCTCGGCCACCTTGAAATTCAGAAGGTCGTCAAGAGATAGGAAGCCAAGCCTCTCCTCCTCGGGAACATGTGTGTAGATAATCTTGCGTAATTCGCTATCGAAAGTAGAAGAACCACCGCTACCAAGCTCATTGCAAAGTGTTTCGAGATAGCTTTGGGGGAGGTATTTTACTCTTTCCACATCAGAGGTTGTGGGATTCAGATGAAGCTCTCGTGAAGAGACTGTCCCATCCTGCCAACGAAGTGTTCCTATGAAGTGTTTGGCAAGCTTGCCCTTTGGGTCACGGAATCGATCTTCTGTTAGAAATGAAAACTTCTCATAGTTTTTGGTATTTCCAGCTAGTGCTGCTACATCAGCGAGTGCGCTTTTTCCACTACCCTTGTTTCCGATGATTGCCACAAGATCATAATTTAGTGGTAAATCAACATTGAACCATACATCACTGAGTGTTGAGTCAGCCTTCTTTTTAATTGAGATATGAGATGCATACTTGGTTCTATTTCCTGCAACAAGTGTGTGCTTTGGTGGGAGGTCGCCGATGAAAACGCGTTGATCGAATTCGGTCATCGCTTGGCGCAGCCCCTCAAACGTTGGATCTGCCTTGATCCAGTTAAAACAGTTTCCGATCCGATCCTTGTTCTCAGTGGAACTAAATGCATGTGCATCTGAGCAGTCAAGTAGTGTGCTCTTAACGTTAGATTCTACAAGCTTTTTTCGTGCAGTGGCATAAGACTCGGGATTAGGGGCAGCTATAAAGACCAAATCCACTCCATTTATGACATTGCGTTTCTCAGCTATCGATTGGTCGTCCCATTTCATATTTTCCCACTCCGTCTTACCAACAGCTAAGAGAAAGCGATTTGCAAGTGGATGTTTATTAAGAGCCTCCTTGATCGATTCGAGACTAACACATAAGTTGTTGAATCCCTCTTGTAATGGACTACAGTAATCAGCTTTCTTGTTGGGGGGAGCAGCATCGATTATCATTTGTCCAAGCTGTGTGAGGCTGTCTGGTGTAATTACTGCCTGCCACTTTCCTTTTAGGTGTGTTGAATCTGGAATAAGGTCATAGCATGGAGCAAGAGCGTTAAGAAATTGCTGGCGAATTACCACTGGTTCCAATTCGTCGAAGATTACATGTAGGTTGATCCTGTTCCAATCCGACTTCGAATATTTACCATGCTCGTCCTTTTTAACTACGCCGGCAAATTTATCCAACCGGAATTCAACAACAGGGAGAATCAAGTCAATGTTCTTCAATCTATTTTGTTCTCGTTTTGCTTTCCGAACACGCTCATAACCCTCTATGAATATATAGTCATTGATTCCAATAACCTTAAACTCAGGTGGTAGTTTTTCTAAGTCGGCCAAGAAATCTTCCCAAATAGCATCAGTATTGCCGCCGTAATTCTGAACAATGGAGCATGGGGTATGGATATGGAGATCCCACTTCTTCCAGGTCGACCCCATAGGATTGTTATGATTCATATTCCCTCCAAATTTAACAAAAGGTATCTGGCCTAATTCATGACAGATTGATCATTTTGTCCCAATTCAACGGTCTGACACGGTCCTTTGTTCATTGAGATGATAACGAAATGCTCACCGGGAAGCCCGTTTGGGGGGCGATCCGGGGGAGCGTACTGTTAGGTTTGTAGTTTTCCGTGCAAGCTCGATTAACGATAGAAGAGCAGTGTTCACAGCATCTTGATTGGGAAATGCTTTAGCTACTTCTGGTTTTAGAACCACTACATTTGATGATTCTCGCATTCGTTTTGCATACTTTCCCCGCACCAACCCTTCAGCAAAATCCGAGCGTTTGTACTCGATTCGTAATTCGTCCTTCTCAGACGCTTTATCCTTCTTCATATAGTTTTCGCTCTCCCTTGCTCGCTATACGAGCACTTATGATTCGAATTATTTCCCCTTCTTCTGTATGGGCTACTACCAGTAATCGGCCTCTTTCGGAAACACCAAAGGTTATATATCTTTCTTCTGTTATCGAGTGATCCGGGTCTGCACCTGTAGCGGCCATAGGATCACTTAGCGAAGTTGCAGCTTCCTCGAATGAGACTTTGTGTTTTTTGAGATTTAATTTTGCCTTTTTGTGATCCCATTCGATTTTCATACATTTAATTATATCACAGCCACATTTTTGAATCTAAAGTTTTATAATCACTCTTCACCTGACATTTAGATGATAACGCCAAAATCAGCGTGAGCCGGGACATCCGGCGATCCGATGAATGAATTCGTCAGCTCTTTCAATTCAAGACGCCTTTTCAAGGCGATCCGCTACCCAGACTTTGATGATGGATTGTCTGGGTACACCCAGACGCTTTGCCTCTTTGTCCAGTAATTGAATCATCCACAAGGGAAAATCCACGTTTACTCTTTTCTGCTCCTGTCCAGGCCGTCTTGCCTTTGATTTATCAAGATGCTGGGAAATATCCCCGCCTTCATCAAAATTTTTGTCAAACTCACGAGCTTTCATATATATCAATCTCCTCTTTCAAGAAGCCGCAAGACAGACTGCCAACCAGATGATGATCATCACGGATGTGACAATGACAGTGGGATCAATCATCAAGATCCTCTTTGTGGGAACGGCGACCGTTTTCTCAAGGGAGGCCCACTTGTGTTTTATGCATTCGGCATAAACAGGGCTTTCAACCATGTTAAACAGATCCCTCCTGCTGCGGTAACGCACGATGCCCACATGTTCAAAAAAATCCGTCCCGTCGCTGTCGCTTATAAGGTTGGCCATCTTCTTCGAATAAAACACCGGATAGGAACCGCGCTTGATAAGCTCCCTGATAACGGCCCTGTTGTAAAGCTTCGCCGCATCTTCTCCGGTTTTCACGTCAGGAAATTCGCCAGCCGGGTAAAGCGCCTTTTCCCTGTAAAGCATAAGGTTGAGCATATAAAAGGGCTTGCCGTCGTCCGCCTCCATGAATCTGCGGAAATTAGCCTTTTCAGTTGCGCTCATGTCATCATACCCGCCTCTGGCAGAGAGCCTGTCGATCTCGGTCTTTGTAAGAGGCTTTGAACACAAACGGTAATGCCACAAAAGAAAGAGCACATAGACTGCTGAGAGAAATATTGTAATGTATGTAATAGTCATCGGGCAAATATATCTCAAAGAGTTCCGAAAACAAACCGCAATCACAATTACGATTTTTCAGCGAACAGCCCTGACCACGCGCCAGCCGGAATCCCCGCTTCCGGCGGTCCGCCCTGCATTCAATTCTTCGAGGGCCTTACTTGATGACGCTGTTAATGTATTCGATTGCATAATTGAGTTCTACATCGGTGCCGTTCGCAAGGGCGATGATATTGTCATAGGTGGCCGGGACCCTTATGTCCGGCAAGACTCCGCCGATGCCTTCGGCGTTGCTGTCGAGCTGAACGACGCCTTTTGAATCTAGTGAGCGTCCGTATGCATACCTGAACGTATAAGGCCCGGGAAGTGTCAGGTGCACGCCCACTATGCCGAATGAGCCGTTTGTGCCGTTAAAGCCTATGACGGTTCCTTTTGCGAGATTCTTTATGCCCATGGCGACACCTTCGCCCGAACTTATGTTGCCAGGCGATACGAGGGCTACTACATAACCGCCGTAATAAGGCTCCTGTGGGCGAATGTAGGCAGGGGTTCTCCCGAGGAAGTTCATCTGTGTTTGGGGATCCGTCATTACATCAACAAATGAATCGAGCCTTGCATCATACTGAACGGTCCTTTCATAAAAGAGCCTTCTTTTGTTGAAGAAACCGCATATGTCGGCCGCCATCTGGTCTGAGCCGCCGAAGTTCGACCTGATATCGACAATAATGCCTCTTGTATTGTTGCTTATGAAATACTCAAGGGCCTGCCTGAATTTGTTGATGACTCGGTTCTGCAGTGAATAAGGGTCGCTCATGTCCAGCTCAATATAAAGGGCTATATAGCCATAGCCCTGGGGCAGCATGTAATAATCCAGAAAACGGCCGGCCTGCTCCATAGTGGGCCTTCTGGCAAACCACTGAGTGATGTCAGGGCTGAGATATGAATCATCCGCTGCCGTAAGTGTCGCTTCTGATGAAGCCATGCTTCCGGGATTTTTGTAGACCAGGGTGATCTTGCTTCCCGCGGGTGCACGGGTCAGGTAATTGAGCCTTATGATCTTTGCATAATCATTAGTTGCAGGCGGGCCAGATTTCCAGATGGGTTTTACCAGGGCAGCAGCCGTTTCGACCTGGAGGCCGCCCCAGCTTACTATTTCCGCACCCTGAAGGATCCCGGCAGTCTCAGCAGGGCCTCCGGGCAAAAGCTTTGCGGCGATGAACCGTCCGTCGTCAAGCTCCACTATGGCAAGGCCATAGCTGCAGCCCACTTCTTCTTTCATGATCGTCTCATCTATCGCCGGAAACGAGATGTGGCCGTCATGAATGTTTGAGAGGTATTCCCTTATTGCGAGGTAATAAGACTTCGTATCATGGGATGCCTCGGCTTGGGCTATCCTTGGATAATACTCTTCGTAAAGGGCATCGAAATCGATATTCTTCCAGTCAGTAAAGGCGTATTCCCTGGAAAACCTGTCATGGGCTATGCTGAATGCTTCAGCCCAGCCGTCGGAGCTGAAGTCGGCGTCAACAGGCGGCGTATACTCTTCGGGAGGGCTGCTGTTTCCGCTGTCCGAGCAGGCGGCTGTAAGGAAAATGATAATTACAAAGATGGAGGAGAATAGGGCAAAGGAAGCTTTCTTCATGAAGAACATATCGGAATATTCCTGAAATAATTGAAGTGCATCTCGGACAGCCGATATCTACTTGGAATAGTTAGCTATTGAAGTTGATGTCTGAGTTCTCTGGCATAATGATGTAATATTGATTGGCCTGAAACACAGGGTATGATATATTCAGTACAATTGCGTCTGAGGTGATCCTGCATATTTACAAGGAGGTATCATTTCATGATGAGAAATATCAGGTCAGGGAAATCAAGTCGGCTTTTGTTTCTGGTGTTCATTATTTCGACAGTCCTTCTGTCCGGCTGCCTTAAGATAAGCGGCCCTTTGCATGACGGCAAGGCGGGCGGCTGGTACAAAACCGCAATTACTGTAAAGGGCGGCACGGGCAATTACATTTTCACTCTTGAGTCCGGTGTGCTGCCTCCGGGCTTGAGTCTGGCGCAGAACGGGACGGTTACCGGTACAATCGACAACTCTGCAACAGGCGTTTACACCTTCAGCGTGAAGGCCGTTGATGCAGTCCTGCCAAAGGGGCTGTACAAGGCCGAACAGGAGCTTTCCATTGAGGTCGATAATACCCCGTACAAGTGGACGCTTATTACGCATTTCGCGGTTGATAACAATATAAGCTACGATATGGGGATCATCCTTGAATACTATCTCCAGACACTTGAGAATATAAAGGCCCGCGACCTTGAGAATAATATCCAGATAGTCCTGATGGTGGATTCCTACGGCGAAGACGCAAAATATGCCGACGGGTATTATTATTTGAGCGGAGGGAAATTCAAAGATGACCTCGCGGTAGCGACCGGCGAGATCAATTCCGGCTCTCTAAGCGATACCGAAGCCTTCCTGGGCTGGGCCGCCGCATGCTACCCGTCGGAACATTACATTTACTCGATATTCGACCACGGCAGCGGATTTACCGACCTGCCGCCGGACATTCCTCGCGTCCTCGGGATCGGGTTCGATGAAGGCAGCGATAACGACAGGCTCACGCATAATGAACTGGGGCAAGCAACCGCATATCTCAAAGGGCTCATCGGCCATTCCGTCGACATATTCTATCCCTTCGCCTGTCTCATGGGCGGGGTCGAGCTAGCCTATGAGGTGCGCGGCAGTGTTGATTATTTATTAAGCTCCGAAGAGAACTTTCCTGCTGATCTTTTTTCGTATCAGGGTATTGATGCCGTCATTGACGACCCTGACATTGCGCCTGTTCCGCTTGCAAGCGGAATGTGCGACATGGCATATCAGCTGATGGCGGAACGAGAGCTTAACCCCAGGGCTTTTACGCTCTCCCTTGTAGACCTCTCAAAGATGGATGCCCTTTATGACGTTATCAACGATTATGCACTTCAGGCGCTCGCCGATATCGACTACGATCAGCCGACTGCCGCATATTATGACAGGGCAGCTTCCGACAGCTTCACCATGCAGCAAAACGATGTAGATAACTTCTATTGCGTGGACCTGGGAGATTACCTCTATCACATCATGATCAGCGAAGGCGTAGGCCCTGCAGTCAAGGACCGGGCCGGTAATGTGCTGGCTGCATTGAATGATGCCGTGATCTATCAGAGGCAGTACAAGTATCCCGAGGCATCGGGACTAAGCATTTTCCACGACATGTGGGTCACCGACGACCTCTATCCCCCGTCATTCTACCGGGAGATCGTGCTCTTCGGCGCAAATGCCTGGACTGATTATGTCGATATGGTGATCAACCTGGAACCATAAGAGCAATCGTCACGCGGGGACACCCTGTGGAAGGCGTCCCCCTTAATCAGGAGAACTCATGAAAAAGGCTTCAGCCGGTCCTGACCTTAAAAGGTTTGTCGATCGCGCATGCGAGCTTGGCGCTCTGGAAGCCAAACTCATCGATGCTTCGAACATTGTCACGGCAGCATGGGTGCGCCTTAAATGCCAGTTCGGCTGCGGCGGATATGGCGGAAGCCATTGCTGCCCGCCGAACACACCGACACCTTCGGAAACCCAGGCCGTAATAGACTGCTATAACCGGGCGATCCTTATACACTGCACAAAGCTGGGCAGTCCGACGAAGATCGTAATTGAGCTGGAGCGGGAGATTTTCCTTTCCGGCTTCTACAAGGCGTTCGGCTTCGGTGCAGGGCCATGCAGTTTATGCAGGGAATGCCATACGGATGCATGTATGCACCCCGAGAAGGCCCGCCCCTCGATGGAGGCCTGCGGCATAGATGTTTATGCAACCGCCCGCAACAGCGGCTATGCCATCGATGTGGTCAAGGACCCATCATGCAGGCAAAACTATTACGGGCTGATCCTTGTCGACTGACGGTTCTGGCAATCAGTATCGGGTAAGTATCTTACAGCTTTTCCGTTTCATTATATGTATCAAGGCCACCCGAAATTTTAAATGAAACCGTGATATGTGGGAAGGACGGTTATGAATGATCTCTATTTCCCCGCTTCATAATAAAGCATGAGCGGTTTTCCCAGCTTAATTATTTTCACTGTACGGCCGATATATATTCTTCATATGATCCATTTCCGGAGGAAAATTTATGAAAAAGCTGGCTTATTTTTGTCTGGTGTTGAGCCTGATACTTCCCGCAGGAATGGCATCGGCGGCGCAGACAGGCGCATCAAAACATGAGAAGATGAGGATTTATACCGATTCCTTTGAACCTCTTAATTATATCGATAAGGGCAAGCTCACCGGGCTTGCGGCCGAAGTGGTTCAGGAACTCATCAAGAGAACGAAAACGAAAGCGGACATCAAGGTTGCCGCCTGGGAAGAGGGATATAAAGCGGTTATGAATCAGCCGAACTCAGCCCTGTTTTCGATGGCCATGACGCCTGAACGAAAAGAAATGTTTCAATGGGTGGGGCCGATTGCCATTCAGGATACGAATTTCTATGCAAAAAAAGGTGTGAATACAGGGATAGTCCAGCTTGAAGACGCTAAAAAGGCCACGAAGATAGTCGTTGTAAAGGACTATGCCTCGGAAGAGCAACTTAAGAAAGCGGGGTTTACCAACCTGGAAACTGTCATAACAGAGGATGCCGCCATAAAGAAGCTTCTGAGCGGTGAAGCCGAACTCTTCCCGAGCGGTAATATCACTATGCCGTCCCTGCTCAGG
>CAYNVT010000123.1:0-6838 GCA_964400685.1 uncultured Bacteriovoracaceae bacterium
CCTCGACAAATACATAAAGGACAACGATTTTGCCTCAATCGACAGGCGGGACTCCGAAGACGAGTTCGTCTATCAGAACAGCTTCAAAATAAACACGAAGTATTACGCCTCGCTCGGCGAAAAAAAGGCATTTGTCATGTCCCACGGCAGGAACATGATGATTCTTAAAATAGTGGGCTATGCTGAAAACGTGGTGAAGTATTACAAGCTTGACGATTTCAAGGCGCATGCATGGCTTGCCCACCAGCGCTACCCGACACGCGGCCGTGTATGGCATCCGGGCGGCTGCCACCCGTTCAGTGCGCTGAACGAGGCGCTTGTTCATAACGGAGACTTTGCAAACTACCAGTCGGTTTACGAATACCTCAAGCAGAGGAACTACCACCCGCTGTTCCTTACGGATACGGAGGAAGCGGCACTCCTGCTCGATCTGTGGAGCCGGGTCTATAAATATCCCCTTGAGTATTTAATCGAAGCAATGGCCCCCACATCCGAGATGGACTTCGACATGCTGCCCAAAGAAAAACAGGAGCTCTACAAGGCCATACAGACTCACCATGTCAATGCATCTCCAGACGGGCCCTGGTTCTTTATCATAGCAAGGAACGATGTAAAGAACAGCCGGTTCCAGCTTATCGGCATTACGGATA
This sequence comes from uncultured Bacteriovoracaceae bacterium, assembly GCA_964400685.1. GTDB lineage: Bacteria > Desulfobacterota > Desulfomonilia > UBA1062 > UBA1062 > DATCTV01. Next base: position 651 of record CAYNVT010000123.1, read on the forward strand.
CCGCCATGCTGAGGCCGCAGGTCTTCGCCCTGCAGGACGGTGAAGTCCAGATCGGACTTATCTGCTCTGAAAAGCAGGCAATCGATGCCACTCTGATATCACTCGAAAGGGAAGACCCGCGATTCAAGCCAATTGCAGACAAGTACTGGAACGCCAGAGGCGGCAGCTATACGGACGGCGGCTCATTCATTTTCAACCTAAAGGACTCCGAAGACGGCTCGGGCCTAAAAACCCTTACCTGCACTGACAAATTCGGAAAGGAAATCGTCATCCCGAAAGACAAGACCTCCTGCGATGTTCAGGGTGAAATCAATATAACCGCATCATGCAAAGCCACAGGGAAAAAGATTGAAGCCCTTTTTGCAGGAAAAGACAAAGCCCAGGCTGCCCGTGAGATATGCGCCTTTATCAAAAGCGAAATTGTGAATATGGACTCAGACAGCATAAGGTTCGCAATCGAAACCATCAGGGAATTCGCTTTGAAAAATGACGACAGCAAAGAAACGGCCATAAATGCTCTCACGCTCTTATATGACCTCAGATACGATACAGGTTCGATCAAGAGGAGCTCGGTTCAACACATAATTAAAATCAGCCTCGACGAAATATTTTCAAATACGCCCGCGATTACCGGTAAACCATCCGGGCGGTTCTGTCTGATTGACTTTTCAACACGGGACAAACTGAGGGCGCCCGGCAAAGGCGAAACTACACTGATCATAGACGCCGAGAGCTTCGAGCCTGAAGGTGAATCCTGTGACGCCGTGATGACGGTTAACGCATATAAACTGGGCTGGAAGCGCTTTATCGTCTATAAATACAGAGGCCAGCGCTTTACCGGCTGCGGCTTCGGACCGGCGACAAAAGATGTCAGGATAGACGTATACGGCTCATCTGGCGATTATCTGGCCTCCGGCATCGACGGTATGGAAATACATGTCCACAACAACGCCCAGGACCAGCTCTGCCAGATCATGAAGGAAGGCAAACTTGTCGTCTACGGCGATGTCGGCCAGACATTCATGTACGGTGCAAAAGGCGGAACCGCCTATATCATGGGCAATGCAGCAGGCCGCCCGCTGATCAATGCCGTCGGCAAGCCCAGGGTCGTCATCAACGGCACGGCCCTTGATTATCTTGCTGAATCGTTCATGGCGGGCGATCCCTTAAACGGCGGCGGGTTTGTAATCTTGAACGGCATAGGTTTTGATGACAGCGACGGGTCGATCAGGGAATATGATTCGCCCTATCCCGGCTCAAATATCTTTTCGCTCGCATCAGGCGGCGCGATATATGTAAGAGACCCGCATAAAAAACTCGTCGATGAACAGCTTAACGGCGGCGAGTATGCAAAGATCACGGATGCGGACTGGAAGCTTATCGAGCCTTATCTTAAAGAAAATGAAAACCTTTTCGATATAAGCATCGAAAGGCTCCTGACCGTCGACGGGAAGAAAAAACCCGCAAAGGATGTTTACAGGAAAATCCAACCGAAGAAGGCTGCCGCTGCTGCTGTGAACGACGACGGACTGGAAGAATTCAACAATTAACCCGTAAAGGCAGGGATTAAATTCCCTGCCTTCCCATTATCCCGCCTGACATTTTATAATTTGTAGTATCAACAAATTACTATATAATACCCTTAGAATTTTTATTATCCCAACGTGCAATACCGCATCTCTTTATTTGAACTTCATTTTGTAAAATAAACATTTGTTTATTTTAAAATAACTTTTTTAGGGGTTGATAATGGAAGATATCTATCTAGGAAAACCATGGTTAAAGAATTATGACAGTCACGTACCGCCTGAACTTTCGTATGACAACAGGAGATTCTGCGAATTATTCAGGGAGACGGTTCAGAAGTTCCCGGACAAGCCAGCAGTCATTTACCTCGGCAGGATACTCACATTCAGAGACCTGGACAAACTTTCCAGTAAGCTCGCAAACTATTTTATAAAAAGCGGGTTTAAGCCGGGCATGGTTGTCGGCCTGCACCTGCCGAACATCCCTGCGCATTATATTGCAGTTCTTGCAGTTCAGAAAGCGGGCCTTGTCTCAACAGGGCTGTCTCCACTTCTCACTGCGAGCGAGCTTACTCATCAGATAGAAGATTCCGGAACACAGATAGTCTTAACCGTGGACGTCCTTTATGGGAAAATCCATGAAATTGCAGGCAAGACCGGGCTTAAATCGGTTCTGGTCTCATCCATTGCCGATTTCCTTCCGCCGATAAAGGCCTTTTTAGGCAAACTCCTTAAAAAAATTCCGGTAGCGGAAGTAAAACCCATAACAGGAATCAATGTTGAAAGGTTCTCAGACGCAATCAAGGCCATGCCGGAAGATATAGTGGAATCAAAGAAAGGCATGGATGAGCCAATGTACATGATGTATACGGGCGGAACGACAGGCCCTGCCAAGGGTGCATTGCTTACCCAGAGGAACATCATGTGCAATGTAAGCCAGATAGCAACCTGGATGGACATCGGCCCTGAAGATACCTTCCTCTGCGCATTTCCGCTTTTCCATATCGCAGGACTTGCGCTCGGGGCGGTATCGCTTGTCAAAGGCATGACTCAGATAGCAGTCCCGAACCCCAGGGACACGCACTTCCTTATTGAATCCCTTAAAAAGTACAAGCCCACCGCTCTGGTGAATGTAACGACAATATACCTTGAGCTTATGAAAAAGCCTGAATTCAGGGCAATCGATTTCTCCGGGGTGAAATGGTGCATGTCGGCCGCACAGCCCTTCCCTCCCGAGAACATAAAGGAATTCGAATCCATAATAGGACCGGGGAAACTGGTCGAGCTTTACGGCATGACGGAAACCTCGCCTGTCACATGCTGCCTTCCCCGCTACGGTAAGAAGAAGCCCGGCTCGATAGGCATGCCTATGCCAGATACCATTTTCAGACTTGTAGACCCGGAAACCGGGAAAAGCGCGGATTTGGGAGAACCGGGAGAGATAGCCATATACGGCCCGCAGGTATTCACTCTCGGATATTACAACAAGCCTGAAGAAACAGCGCATGCCCTGAGGGACGGCTGGATGTTCACGGGCGACATAGCGAAAATGGACGAGGACGGTTATTTCTACATCGTGGACAGATTGAAGGACATGGTCATCGTTTCCGGATTCAAGGTATTCACAAGGGAGCTTGACGATGTCCTGACCGAGTATCCCGATATCGAGATGGCGGCATCGTTCGGTGTTCCCGACCCGGAAAGAGCTGGTTCTGAAAGGGTTGCATGCGCAATAGTCCTGAAACCGGGCATCGAAAAAGGCGATGGAGAGCGTGAAAAAATAATTAACCATCTGAAAGAACATGTAGCCGCATACAAGGTCCCCAAAAAGATTATATTCATGGACCAGCTTCCCGTAAGCGGCGTCGGCAAGGTCCTGAAGCGGGAACTGAGGAAGATGGTTATCGAGCAGAAAATTTAAAGCTTTTTCTCTGTTCACTGCAAACAATGGCTCCCGAAGGTCATTTTAATAGACCACATGGGAGCCATTTATTTTTTCTGAGATAACTTGATTGGCAGATTAATGAGTTAAACCCGAATAAAGCCATCGATCCCATCAGGGCCAGGAATAAAACCCGCCGTCGTTTTCCCCGGGCCTGCGATAAACGACAACAGTGGGGTTCTTAACGCCTGCTAGCTTTTCAATGCCTTTCAATGCGTTTTCATAATAGCCGATCTCATCTATCAGGTGGTGCTTGAGGGCAAAGTTCGCCGCCATTATCCTCCCGTCTCCCGCAATCTTCAAATCTTCATCGGTCATGCCCGGACGATCCTTCTTAACCTTTGAGATGAAATCATCGAACATCTCATCAACAATAGCCTTGTATATCCCCTTGTCGTCTTCGGTCATGTTCCGCATGGGCGATCCTGCATCCTTGTATTTGCCGGATGTTATAGACTGGTTATGAACCCCGAACTTGTCCATCAGCCCCTCAAAGCTTACTGACGGCAGCAGAACCCCTATACTACCGATTGTGGATGTCGGCAGGGCTATAATCCTGTCGGATGACAGAGCAGCCATATAAGCGCCGGATGTGCCTGTATTGACTATGCAGGAGACAACAGGGATTTTTTTCGCCTCCTTGAATTCGATGATTCGCCTGTAAAGAAGGTCGGACGCTGTAGCCGAACCTCCGGGGGAATCGATTTTCAAGATAGCACCCTTGATGTTCGGATCAACAGATGCTGCATTCAGAATTTCGTCCAGCCTTTCCAGCGTCCCTTCCTTTGTCATGAACAGCTCTTTCGTATGCGTGTCTGTCAGGATTCCCAGAACCTCAATTACAAGAACCTTGCTCTCGGAGCCTTTATACAAAACCTTTTCCTCAATCTTCGGAACCTTGATCATATTCGCAAGGTCAACCGATACAAACGCGCATCCGTTCAGGACAAATGCGGCTAGCATGAAAATTATGCAGAAAACCATATTTCTATTTTTCATAAATTTTTCCTCCAAAGTATTTTTGTTTTTTCGAGTAAAACTTTTTAAGATTTTCTAAAGATATCGCCTCACACGATCGCAGTAAGCTGCGTATTGTACGCCGAATGCCTTCTGCAGGTATTGCTCTTCAGCCAGAACGATCCTGTGGTGCACTATGACCGTATATATGCCGATGATCAGCAAAAATGGGTTTATGGCATATAAGACAGCCGCAAGCAATGTGGCATATACGCCAAGGTACATAGGGTTCCTGCTGAGTCCGAATAATCCATCCACCTTAAGGCTGGTGCTTTCCCTGGGCGAACCTATTCTGAAAGCGTTTCCAAGCCCGGACCGCCCGGCAAACAATAATGCAAATCCTGAAACCCAGAGGAATAAGGACATCCATTTCAGCAATAAGGGAGCCTTGGTAAAAGAAAGGCTTATGCCCCAGCTTTGCGCAATCATTGCCGCCCACAGTATAAGTATCGAATACTTGCTTGTCAGAAAAAGCGCTTTATCGACAGGAGGTTCTCCGCCCATATCGATATTCTTCTTTTTAAGATGTTTACCCCCGGCCGTAAGCAAAATCATAAACGCCAGCGGCAACAGTGTAACGGTTAATGGTTCAATCATTATCTTTCACCTCGCTGCACCGGCGGTCAAAACCACGTTTTCAAACGGTATCTCAGATAGGCCTCACCATAATCCGAGACCATTTTATTTTCCTCGAGCCGTTTCCAGTAAAGGATATTTCCTATGCAAATGAGCCCGGCAAAGGCGCTTGTTACTGCACCGAAACAGATAATCCAGCCCGTAATCCATAGGATGAAGCCGGTATACATGGGGTGGCGGATCTTTGAGAATATTCCATCCGTCACCAGATGGTCTATATTATCCACGCCCCTTAACTGGATCAAGCCTGCAAATACAATGACCAGCCCGGCTGCAATGATGCCGATGCCGGATAGTCTCACTGCATGGGGAAGGGCGATGCGCCAGGGATCGTTCGGGCACATGAGACACCAGCTCGAAAGCATCATGAACATGGCCAAAGATACAATGGCAAAAGCAGCTTTATTGTCCGGATTCACTCTGCCGCTTTTCTTAAGCAGCTCATAGCTTGTACGGATTACAAGGCTGATCAGACATAATGCGGCAACAACAATATAAGGTGTATGCATTTTCAGGAATCCTTCCATTCTAATCACTCCAAATTATCTGCGGCTTGAGGCGGCTGCCGACCGCAGTCCGTAGCTCATGATCAAACCGAGAACCAGACCAAGAACCGAATGCATCATTAAAGCCCCGCCGTACCACTGAATTGTCTTTAATGCAGTCATCTTGAGCAGGATGGGTGCTGTTGCAAGAATCGGCTGACTCAGAATCTGCACATACAGGATTGCGAGAAATACGCTTTTCTTCGTTGTTGTCAGCCACAGGGTCTTGACCTTTGTCACTGCCGCCCCGAAGAGAACTCCGACCGCAGGGCCAATCAGATAATGCGTAATCACACCCAGAGGAACTCCTCCTGTCATCTCAATCCCGTTTAAGGAAAATATTCTGGCTACCGTATCTCCAACAATCATGAAGCAGGTCAAAGCAGGAAATCCTGCCAAAGGAAGAACCCCCATGAGAAGTATATCCATTGTCAGCGTACCCGCCAGGCCTGATGCAAACCCCCATGCCAGGCCTTTCGACAGGCTCGCCCTGTCGGGATTGCCGATATAAAACGCTTCATT
>CAYNVT010000123.1:6848-12515 GCA_964400685.1 uncultured Bacteriovoracaceae bacterium
GAGGGCCCTCAGGCCCTCTTGCTGTTTGCACTGAGTTTTTCCCGGTATATCCTCCAGCCCGGCCACCATTTGGCATGCCAGCGGTGGATGCTGGCGTAAATTGAATCGGGTTTTTCTATCGCCTTGCAGCGGATTGCGCATTCAGAACATTTGTGAAGATTCATTATGGATTCAACCATGGTTTGTCTCCTCTTCTGTCAGCAGTTTGCTTTCGTTGTCCCGGAGCATTCATCCGGTTCTGCAAAATATTCCCTTGCAGCTAGCGACCCTATTATGATCAGACCCATGCCTATCATGCCAATGCCCCAGCCAACGTCCGCGAGCACGGCTATGCCTGTCCAGACAAAGAAGGCCCCCCAGCCGAGCGCGTCTATCCTGCGATCAAGCTTTTTTCTCTGCGCGGTTTTGCAGTCCTGTACGTTTTTTTCAGTCATGGCTTTTCTCCTCTTTGGTTTCTTTTGTCTCTTCCTTGGTCTCGAAGCATTTCTCCATCATAGATTTCATGACTCCTTCGCAGTCAGGACACCCTTTTTTACCCGTCAGCTTCTGCATCATCTCGGCGCATCTCGGGTCTTCCATGCAGGTGCTGAACATTTTCTGAAAATCTGTTTTACCTTCCATCTTTATCCTCCTTGTTTTTTTGTCTGATTCCCCTTTTCATTCAAGCGTCCTCTTTGTCGGCTGCGTCGGAATGCTCCTCGGAGTACGTAACAGAGTACACCTGCGTCGCTTCCTCCTCGCCTTCTCGATGTCATCTTGAATGCAAAGTGGAATATCCATGCCTTTAGTAGAGCACGAGGCGTGCCACTTACCTGACAGGTGTGAAGATTCATGTGCATTTATCTGTAACCAGATGAAAATATGTAATTAATCACCGAACGGCTTGAATGAGTGAGATTAAGGAATATCCTAAGAATGTTACTTGAGGTAATGAGAAAAACTATTCAATATTACTTTTTGTAACAGTGATGATCTGAAATGAAAATTTCTTCTAAGAAGATAACGGTGAGGTTGACCAGTGGTGGTAACCACCTGTGCAAAACACGCCGAGCTTATTTGCCATCTGGTCGAGCTGTTTTGTTTGGGTTTATTAATTTATGCCTTGTCCTAAACCGTAAAGCTCGGATTTGAAAGTATTATATTTGCAATATCTTTAAAGAACACAACAACATGATCATCGTCAATAGGTGCGTTACCCGGATGGGCACTATGGCACCTATATTGAAAACACGTTTTCAGACGTTCGGACTGATTCCCGTCAATAATATTCATTCCTTCCAAAACTATAATCAGATCATTGTCAAATATCTGCTGTAGTTCCGACAGAGTTGATATTTGAAACTCCTTATTCCAATTCTTGAACTTGCCTTTTAACTGATTCTTAAGAGCAGTTGATGCCACATTGAATTGTGAAAAACCGAGTGCCATAATTTTTTGTTGAATTCGGTCAATTGCACAACACCACCCCATTACAATCGCTGCGCGTTTATGGCCAGCCGCCGCGCATTCAATAGCTTCTTTTAAATAATATGAAGTCGTCGTGCTCGGCAGTGATGTCAATATTTTTGAAAGGTCGATTACTTTATCCACAGATGTGGCTGTTTGTTTTATCGGCAGAATAAACTTGTCATCAAAATCTTTTAAAACTCTATTAGTAATAGTCAAATAGGAGGATTTGAGATTATTAGGCCTACTTACTACATACAAATGTTTCATATCCCCTGCGGTCATAGTAATTAAGTCTTTGGGAAGTTGAAACTTATGTTCCAACGGGCTTCGTAATTCTTCAACCCACATGGTCGCTATTTTATCAGCTAAGACGCGTATCGAATTCTTACTGACGCGATCTCCCTTCAAAGCGGTCAAGTCGCTTTTCAAGGTTTTAAGCAACACCCGAAATTCTTCCAGCTTGCTCAGTATTGTTTGTTTCATTACGATATTGCCAGCTGACGTATAAGTGTGCCAAGTTCAGTCATTCCATCATTAGTTAGTGCTTGCGGTGTCCCTTGCTGTGACATAATGCCTTTAAATAGTTTCTTGTATTTAGGACGTTTGAAAATTGCTGCAAAGTTTGGGGCATCATAATAGCCTTTGTCTTGGCAAATTGAACGAACTGATTCTGGATCAACTGTCATTACATTATTTAATATACAATTCTTGAGGGCGAGAAGGAGCGCCCAATCTATTTGGCCGTCAGCAACACCTCGAGGTGTAGGCTCTTTTATGAAATGGACGTCATCCCCTTCGTACATTAGAACTGCATTCAGTTCGTCTTCTGAGACACTGGTCTTCTTCATGAACACCCGAAGTTGTGAGCTAATCGGTAGCAATTGGCTTCCTTCTTTTTCTTGCTTCTTGTCTTTCTCTTCCTCCTTCGGGGGATGACTTCGTCCAGATAGAAGTTGATTAAATAGAAGTTCAAAGCATTTCTGTTTGAAAGGTTCGGGAACACTTGAGCAGATATCGACGATCTCTTTTATTTCTGATTTTATTCTCGCATAGTCCATTAAATTCTCCTTTCATCCATTATTCAATTTGAACCACAACAGTTAATATACCCTAAAATCCTTTTTCGATTTTTAAAATATTACATTATTCCATGAAAAAATAAAAAGGAAAATATGCCATAAAATCAAAGAATCAAATCTTCATCTAGCTTTCATATCTCAGAAAAGTTATAAATTTTAAGAGAATCACAAAAAGGGTCAGCCCCCAACAATTGACAAATGAATGTTGAGACGCGACCCCTTGGAAAGACCGGCTGGAAATAGATTACGAGAACAAAAATTACGGCTTTGCATTCAAGATGACGCCGAGGAGTCGAGGAAGAAGCGACGCAGGCATACATTTTCGTATGTTGAGGAGCATTCCGACGAAGAGGACGACGGAGCCGCTTGAATGCGAAAGCTGCTAACAGATCTTTCTACCTCTTCTTTATATTGTAGAAATAACAGGTTTGCCTGTTGTTGTATCTATCCCCACCCACCCATTTGGCGTAAGTGATGCATTCCTTTTTTCCAACATTTGGCGGCCACGGGTTGTTCATTAAAACCATTTGTATCGGAGGATACATGGTCGTATCTTCATAATATCCGACTGCAACCATATAATGCCCGCCTCCTGCTCGCCATCTCCATAAATAGGCCACCGGCTCGCCTGCATCGATCGTCTTCTTGTAATCTCCCCAGGTCATTGCGGCTCCATAGGGATCAAACACTTTTTCAGCCGTGAACCCCCAGTCGGCGTACATCGGACGGTATGGCTTGTTGCATGACATAGTGCTTCCGTCCTCGCAGCAAGAGCTCTGATTGAAAGCATTGTTCGCCTCGGCGCACTGAGTTATCGCAGATGCGTCGCCGCCGGCGTAAAGCATTGTCATCCTGCCTGTGGCGGCCCAGCACCATTCTTCCTCCTCTTGAGCGATAAGCTCGACATTAAGGATCTTTTCAGTCTTGGGCGTCTCAAGCGCTTGCAGTGGAGACGCCGGCACGTTGAATACTTCCTCAAGAGACGGTCCGCTCAGCGCTTCGTCATCAGATTCTGACGGGATCATGTTTTCATAATCTTCCTGTGAATCTATCAAAATAAGCTTTATCTTCTGTGCGATATCAGTGAAATTATATGAAACCCCGGATGTCAGCTGAAGCTCATCTGACGAATACAGTGGAATCAGGATATTCCGGCCGTTCTTTTCATATCCGATGAAGGATATATCTATTTCTTCCAGGTCGAGCAGATAGCACAAGTCTTCATTAAGCGCATTTGCACTGATTATATTCAAAGCGGTTGTAACGACCGTCTTTGAGCCTGTCGAAACAAACTCCCATTCTCCGTCGATATATTCGGTGATGACGCCACCGATGGCTGCCCCTCTTACCATTACCGGGAAAAGATAGGTATCATCGTCGATGATCATTGATTCTCCTGGTGTATCCTCCGAAACGAGGGCGTCAAAATCGAGCGTTTTGACCTTGATGGGATCGCCCAGCGTTTCATTTCCAATATCGCTGCTCGATTCATATCCGAAAAAGTCATATTCCAATGACTTGGCCATATTCCGAAGCGTTTCAAGTCCATCCAAAGCGGCCTGGTTACCGTTGTTTGAAGAACTAGCGGAACTGCATGAAGATAAAATCAGCATAGCGATCAACAATGCCGGGACTATATTGAACGAACCTGAATTTAAAAAGGCACCCGTCATATTTCTTTTCATAATTTTTCCTCAACAAGATTTTATAGATTATAATTATTAACATCGGTTCGTTACCTAAAAACATAAGAAGTAATTACTGTCGGGGCGACGGGAAAAGGATTAGCCGCCAACGGTCTGTCCCTTAGGTATGCAATCTGAACGCTTAGCCATAAAGATTTATCACAGTTATCCCGATGATATAAATTATGAGATGTCATAAGGGAGTGACTATTATGAACGAATGTTATTCAGATTCCGGAACAAATAATCCAGTCAAAGAAAAGTTAATAAAACAGAAAAATATTAAAGTTTTTTTACCGTCTTTTTGCATGATGTTGTTAATATTTGCCGTGTTTGCATTTTCAACAGGATGCAGCACCAGCAGCAGCAACAATCAATCATCATCTTATGCCCCTGTCACTCTATCTCCATCAACAGCCCAATACGCTAAAAGCTCATGGCCGAAGCTGCATCATAACAATTTCAATAGCGGCGCCACTCTTTCTGCTCCGTCAGGTCCTCTTCCTGCAGGCCAGCTGGTATGGAGATTTTCAGCCGGCGGCAAGGTGGATTCCTCGCCTGCAACCGGCGCAGACGGCACGATCTATGTGGGGTGTGAAAACGGCAAGCTCTATGCGATAGACCCTGTCAGCGGAACTGAAAAATGGTCATATCAGACAGGGGGCGAGATATATTTATCCTCGCCTGCAATCGCTGCTGACGGGACAATCTATATAGGGTCTAAAACCGGTTTTTTTGCCCTCAATCCGGACGGCTCACTGAAATGGACATATCAGACCGGTGATTCAGAGGCCGGTTCACCTGCAATAGGTAAGGAAGGAACGATTTATCTGGCCTCCCGGGATCATAATCTCTATGCCCTCAACCCTGAAGGCTCGCTCAAATGGAAATTCGAAACCGGAAATGCAATGGACGATTGCCCTGCGATCGGGGCGGACGACACGATCTATATAGGGTCTAGCGATAATAACCTCTATGCAATAAACCCCGACGGCACAAAAAAATGGTCATTTAAGACAAAGCACGCAATGGGCATGCCCTCGATCGACTTCTCAGACGGTACACTCTATTTAGGGAGTGGAGATAATCACCTTTATGCGGTCAGTTCAAGCGGCGCCCTGAAATGGAAACTGTGTCTGGATGCTTCAACAATGGCCGTGCCTGCGATTGACTCAACCGGCATGATCTATGTGGGGACAACCTCTAAAAATCCTCATACAGATAACACCTTCTATGCAATTCTCTCGAGCGGCGGCATATGGTGGGGATCTAAGAACGCAGTTATATATACTTCCTCAGCTGCTATAGGTTTTGACGGCACGATCTATATCGGCGGGCAAGATGGATATTTACCTGCGTACGATCCGGACGGCTTCGAAAAATGGGTGTCTGGCGGGGGATTGTCCCCGATTAATTCCTCACCCGCAATCGGTAAAGACGGCACAATCTATTTC
>CAYNVT010000124.1:0-1201 GCA_964400685.1 uncultured Bacteriovoracaceae bacterium
TCAGGCGATGCATTCAAGGTTCAGGTTCGCAGATATATTTTTCCGAAAAGGCATCCTCTCTTATTCTTCATGAATCAAAGGCCAGAGGTATTGTTACGCAAACAGGAAAAGAATATCTGGCTGACTCCGTGGTGCTTGCCTGCGGTCATTCCGCACGCGACACATATGAAATGCTCAGGAACTCCGGTGTCTTTCTGGAAAAAAAGGGCTTTGCAATAGGCCTGAGGGCCGAACATCCGGCAGTCCTCATCAACCGTATACAGTACGGCCCCTTTGCGGACAAAGGCGTGCTGCCCGCGGCGGAGTATGTCCTGACATTTAACAACAAATCAACCGGCCGGGGAATATATTCCTTTTGCATGTGCCCTGGGGGAGAGGTTATCAATTCGTCATCGGAAAGCGGTCTGCTGTGCATAAACGGCATGAGCTATTCTAAAAGGAACGGCTTTTTTTCAAATGCGGCAATAGTGGTGACAGTAAGCCCCGATGATATCAAGGGAGATATTATGGCAGGGATATCCTTTCAACAATCTCTCGAAAAAGCTGCCTTTTCAGCAGGGGGCGGCGGTTTTTACGCCCCGGCGCAACGCATCACGTCATTTCTGGCGAACAAACCTGATTCTATCCTCCCCAAGTCTTCGTACAGGCCCTATATCAATGCTTCCGACCATGCATATCTCCCGGAATGGATAGCCTCCGAGTTAAGGCTTGCATTAAGGAACTTTGAAAAAAAGATGAGGGGCTTCATAACCGAAGAGGCCCTGCTTATCGGGGTTGAGACCAGGACATCTTCGCCTGTTCGAATACTGCGCGGAGAAGACATGCAGTCTGTTTCTATTCCCGGTCTCTTTCCTGCAGGAGAAGGTGCAGGTTATGCCGGAGGTATAGTAAGTTCGGCAGTAGACGGTATAAGGGCGGCTGACGCAATACTGATGCGGGCATCATGATTCATCTGCTGTGCTCGCTTACAAATCTGTTCGGCGAAACGCCGAACACGCGTTTGAACGTCCGCGAAAAATGAAACGGGTCGCTGTAGCCCATTTCGTCCGCAACCTCCTTGACAAGCTTTTCATGCATCAGCAGCCGTCCCGCAGCATGTGTCATCTGAAGCCTCAATATGTGCTGATAAGGGGTCTGGCTGTCAAACCTCTTATAAAGCCTGCACAGGTATGCAGGGTCGATGCCGCATGCCGCGGCGGCT
>CAYNVT010000124.1:1211-12420 GCA_964400685.1 uncultured Bacteriovoracaceae bacterium
TTAAGCGTTTTCATCCTCATGTAATTTCCGGTTATGACATCCCGGCATTCCTTGTATCTGGCCAGCGACGGATTTCCCGCCATAAGACCCAGCATTGAAGCTTCCGCAGTCATGTATATCAGGGTTTCGGCAATTGCGCCGCACATCCTTCCGCTGTAAGGAGTTCCGGACAGTCCCTGCTCAAGCAGTTCTTCAAATTTTTTGTGTATGGCCTTGGATGATGAAAAGGGATAAAATTCCCCGATTGACAGGATACCCTCTTTTATAAGCCTTTCAGCCGTTTCTCCCGTGAAATTCACGAAATATTTTACAAGAGGCGTGTTATCGATATTGCAGATGGAATGCGGGATCCCCGGCCCGTATGTGAAAACCGCGCCTGGACGAATAACTGAGGTCTTGCCCTCAAGAGACAGCTCTCCCTCTCCGGCGGCAAGAAATTCTATCGTGAAAAAAGGGAATGTATCCCGCGTTATCCGGTAGTGCGGCAGGCAGGTTTCACACCCTGCCGAGACTACATGTATGCCGAGAGGCTCGGGCGGATTGAGGTTGAAATAAAACCTCCGGGCGCGCCCCACCTGTTTTGAAAAGAAATCGGGTTCCGGATAGTTCACTGAATGTTTCCTTCAACTTTTTTAAGGTCAATATATGGCATATACAAGTCAATAATTGCAATTCCTGTTAACAGAAAAATGGCATATATTCTGAACATCACAAAAATAAAAAATTAAATTATTGACAGGTTGACCTATGCGAAAAAAATTAAAAATGAGAGGAATAGTGCTGCCGGGCAATTCCACTGCCGAGATGAAAACATACGATATCCCGGTTCCCGGACACGGGGAAGTCCTTATCCGCATGAAGGCATCAACGATATGCGGCAGCGATATAAGGGCGATATATCACGAGCACCTGGGCAAGGGCCCGGAAGGCTATCAGGGCGTGATTGCAGGACACGAGCCGTGCGGCCAAATTGAAGCCTGCGGGCCGGGCATGAGAAGGTTCAGGGAGGGTGACCGTGTCATTGTTTACCACATCTCGGGATGCGGTCTCTGCAACGACTGCCGCAGGGGCTACATGATAAGCTGCACCAGCAGCAAATTCCGCAGGGCATACGGCTGGCAGCGCGACGGCGGCATGGCGGATTATCTTCTGGCAGAGGAAAAGGACCTCGTTCTCCTGCCCGATGAGCTTACCTATCTTGACGGCGCACAGATCGCCTGCGGATTCGGAACGGTCTATGAGGGGCTTGAAAAGATCGGCGTCTCAGGCAATGACTCACTGCTTGTGACAGGGCTCGGACCGGTGGGCCTCGCGACTCTAATGCTGGGAAAGGCGCTCGGCGCATCCATGCTCATCGGCATCGATGCTGTCAAAGAACGCCTCGATCTTGCCATTGAACTCGGTCTTGCCGATTATGTTTTCAAGGCCGGGCCGGATAATCTCAAAGAGGTTATCAAGATCACAAACGGCAGGGGCTGCGAAAAGACCGTCGACTGCTCGGGAAGCGAACAGGCTCGCCTTACATGCATAAAGGCGGCCACAAAATGGGGCAGGATATGCTTCATCGGAGAAGGCGGAACATGTAGTTTTATGCCAAGCCCGGACATCATACATGATCAGAAAACAATCTTCGGCAGCTGGGTCACGAACATCTGGCGCATGGAGGAACTCGCAGAAAGACTTGTGAGATGGTCCATCCACCCGGAAAGACTGGTCACGCACAAGTTTTCCCTCGATGAAGCGGATAAGGCATACAAGGTAATGGCGGACGGCAGATGCGGCAAAGTGGCCGTGGTGTTCGACGAACCCGAATAGCCGCATGTGCCCGGATATTACAAAAAACGGTTCTGCTGTTGCCCCAGACGAAATCGACCCTGGGGCCGTTCCCAACCGAACGCTTTATACAAAGGCAAGGATACCGGCAATAGGGCTAGGGACATTCGGTTCGGATCATATCTCGCCCGTTGTCATGGCAGGCGCAGTAAGAACAGCTTTGTCACTGGGCTACAGGCATATAGACTGCGCATCTGTTTACGGCAATGAAAGCGAAATAGGAAAGGTCTTTGAAGAAACATTTACGAGCGGCCTTATCAAGAGGGAAGACCTCTGGATCACTTCAAAGCTCTGGAACGACATGCACGGGGACGGCGACGTTGAGCGATCCTGTCTGAAAACATTGAATGACCTCAAACTTTCTTATCTCGACCTTTACCTGACCCATTGGCCTTTTCCCAACCACCACCCGCCTGGCTGCCCGGTTGATGCGCGCAATCCGGACGCAAGACCCTATATTCATGAAGACTTCATGAAAACGTGGGAGCAGATGGAACAGCTTGTCGAATCAGGGCTTGTCCGGCATATAGGCACGTCGAACATGACCATCCCCAAATTGCGGCTCTTGTTAAGGGATGCGTCCATAAAACCTGCATGCAATGAGATGGAGCTGCATCCTCACTTTCAGCAGCCCGGGCTTTTCGATTACGTAACATCTAACGGGATCTGCCCTATAGGCTATTGCCCGCTCGGCTCACCCCAGAGGCCGCTCAGGGACAGGACGCCGGATGACACCGTCGACACAGATGACCCCGTCATTCTTAAAATAGCGGAAACGCACGGAACAACACCGGCTGCCGTCTGCCTCAAGTGGGCGTTTCAGAGGGGTCATGTAATCATTCCTCTTTCCACCAGCCGGACACATCTGCTTGAAAACATCAGGTGCATTGCAGCCGATCCGCTGACAAAAGATGAAATGCAGGAAATCTCCGGCATCGACAGGAACTGCAGACTTATCAAGGGGCAGGTTTTCCTCTGGAAAGAAGGCCAGAGCTGGGAGGACCTGTGGGACATTAAAGGCGAGATAACACCGCCCTGATAATATGATCATTATCTCTTGTTAAAAGGAGGATCACCGATGGCCTTAAGCAAACCGCAAAAAAATTCCCGCACTCCGGGGTTATATACCGGCAAGCACATAAATGAGATCAGTTTTCCTCTGGGCGGTATAGGCACCGGCTGCATCGGGCTTGCAGGAAACGGACGGCTGATCGACTGGGAGATCTTCAACCGCCCTAACAAGGGAAGCATTAACGGCTTTTCGCATTTCGCAGTGAGGGCGGAATGCGAAGGCAAAGTCCTCGATGCCAGAATATTAAACGGCGACCTTCATTCTCCGTATACGGGAAACGGCACAGGCTACGGCTTCGGCCCGTCAAGGGAATATCTTGCAGGCCTTCCCCATTTCAGGGCAGTGGAATTCACCGGGCAGTATCCTATCGCAAGGCTTTCATTCAAAGAAAACAGGTTTCCGGGAAATGTCGCCATGACAGCGTTCAACCCGTTCATCCCGCTTAACGACAAGGATTCCGGGATACCTGCGGCCATTTTCGATATCGAGGTCAAAAACACATATTCAAAACCTGTTCTCTATACCTTCCTGGGCTCGCTAACAAATACGCTGCCCGGTATAAGCAGCAACGCGCTTGTCAAAAAAGACGGTATTACCTCTCTCTTCCTGACCGCCGATTTTTTCAAACCCGCTGATACCGGCTTCGGCGACCTGTGCATCTCGACCGATGCAAAAAATACAAGCATGCAGCAGTACTGGTACAGGGGCAACTGGTTCGACAGCCTTGAGATATACTGGAAGGACCTGATCACTCCCGGGAAAATAAAAAACCGCATTTATGAAAAAGAGCTGGCAGGAGGATACAATCACGGCACGCTTGCGGCGCATGTCCTTGTGAAACCTGGGGAGAAAAAAAATGTCAGGTTCGTCATCAGCTGGAACTTTCCCAACTGCCAGAACTACTGGGACGCGACTGCCGCGGAACTCGCAGAAAAGGCGGGCATCCCTCTGACCTGGAAAAACTACTATGCGACCATCTGGAAGGATTCGAGGGAAAGCGGGGCGTATGCGCTCAAAAACATGGACCGTCTTTATGCCGAAACCCTTATATTCAAGAACGCCCTCTTCGGTTCAACCCTGCCGGAGGAAGCACTCGATGCAGTCTCTGCAAACCTTTCGGTTCTCAAATCGCCGTCAGTCATGAGGCTTGAAGACGGGACATTTTACGGATGGGAGGGGTGCTTCTGCAATACCGGCTGCTGCGAAGGCTCATGTACTCATGTCTGGAACTATGCCCAGGCTCTGCCTTTTCTTTTTCCGAAACTGGAGCGTTCAATGCGTGAAGCCGATTATCGCTACAACCAGCAACCAAATGGGGGCATGCCTTTCAGGCTCAAGCTGCCGCTAGGAATCAAACATCCGGGCGGTACGCGCACGGCCGTAGGATCGGATGATCAGGGGGGAAGGTCCTGCGCCGACGGTCTTTTCGGAAATGTGCTCAAGGTTTACCGCGACTGGAAGATAAGCGGTGATACGGCATGGCTCACAAAAATCTGGCCTTCTGTAAAGAAATCAATTGAGTTCAGCTGGGATGATACAAATGAAGACGCATGGGACCCGGAAAAAACAGGCATCCTCCAGGGGCGGCAGCACCATACGCTCGACATGGAATTGTTCGGCCCAAACTCATGGCTTACAGGTTTTTATCTGGCGGCCCTTAAGGCAGGTTCGGAAATGGCCGGTCATCTGGGAGAAAGAAAAACAGCCTCCCAATATATGTTTTTATTCAAAAAAGGAAAGGCATGGGCAGACAAACACCTCTTTAACGGCGAATATTACTGCCAGCTCATAAATCTGAAAGACAAATCTATTCCGGAAAAGTTCAGTGCCTCTTCTGAATACTGGGACGATGAACACAGGGAGATTAAATATCAGATCGGTCCCGGGTGCGGGATCGACCAGGTGCTTGCGCAGTGGCACGCCAACCTTTACGGGCTGGGTGTAATCTTCGAGCCTTCTCAGACAAGAAAGGCTCTCCTTTCTCTTTTCAAATATAATTTCAAAAAATCCATGCGTGATTTTCCCAACCCGTGCCGGGTATACTGCCTCAACGACGAAAAAGGGCTTGTGGTATGCGCATGGCCGGATGCATCTTCACGGCCGTCAATCCCGTTGACCTATTCTCAGGAGACCCAGAACGGCTATGAATACGCGGCGGCAGGCCATATGATACAAAGAGGGTTGATCAAAGAAGGCATGTCTGTCGTGAAAGCCGTTCGCGAGCGCTATGACGGCGAAAAGCGAAACCCTTATAACGAGTTTGAATGCGGCAGCAATTATGCCAGGTCAATGGCGAGCTACGCACTACTCAACGCCTTCAGCGGATTCGAGTTCGATATGGTCAATGGTTCGATCGGCTTTAATCCTGTTCAACTGAAGGCTCGTGACAGATTCAGATGCTTCTTCTCTCTTGCATCAGGATGGGGCGAGGTGCGAATCAGGAAAACATTCACAGAGATCCGGGTTCTTTATGGGAAACTCACTCTCAGCCGGATAAACCTTCCTTACCTTTCAAAAAGAACAGTAAAAAAGGTATTGCTTGGCAAAACAGAAGTCGGATTCAAACAGATAAACGGGGAGATTCTGATTAAAAGGAAAGTAACCATCTCGACAAACCGGCCCCTCATTATTTTTACATAACAGAAGGCCTGTCACGTCACTTCATCTTGACAAAGACGGCCGAAACATTGAAGTAAAGGTTCTTGAAAGATCCGGATAAATGACAGGAGGCAACTGATGGAAAAGCTTATCATAACGGCGGCACTGACAGGGGCGATGCAGGGCAAGGAGGCAAACCCGAACCTGCCCGAGCAGCCAGATGAAATCATAAACGACGCATACGACTGCTACAATGCAGGCGTTTCAATCGTTCACCTGCATGCGCGCGACAAAGAGGGCCGCAGCATCGGAAATGCAGAAATATTTAAAGAGATAAACGCGGGCATCCGTGCGAAATGTCCCGTCATCATACAGAATACGACCGGAGGCGTGGGCATACCGATAGATAAAAGGGTTTTAAGCCTTAACGCGGGGCCTGAATCCGCTTCGCTTAATATGGGCACCGTCGTGTTCTTCATCGGAAAAGAGAAAAAGGAAAGCCCTTTCACGAACCTCAGAAGCGAGATTGAAGCATTCGCGGCAAAGATGATCGAACTGGATATTAAGCCGGAGATGGAAGTCTACAACCCTTCCATGTTCGGCGAGGTCGAAAACCTCATCAGGAAGAACCTCATAAAGAAGCCCTATTACATCAACTGCGTCATGGGTGTTGACGGCATGGGCGGATACGCAGGAACGACAAAGAACCTCCTTACCATGATAGACCTCCTGCCGGAAGGCTCTATCTTCAATGTTTCCGGGATAGGACGCTTTCAGATGGAGATGAACGTGGCGTCATTGATTATGGGCGGAAACGTGAGGATCGGCCTTGAAGACAATATCTATTATAAAAAGGGAGAGCTCGCAAAAAGCAACGCCCAGCTGGCGGAAAGGGTGGTCAGGCTGGCGCGTGAAACAGGGCGAGAAGTCGCAACACCCGAAGAGGCCCGGAAAATTCTCGGCATTAAGCCTTTAAAATAAACCGGGCAGATCTATTTCAGGCAACCCGCTGCAACAGGTCTTCAGGCGACATCGCCGGGTATTCGCTCAGTTCGCAGTCCTTGTTGTTCTGGGTGAAATACCTCAGGTTCCATTCGGTCGGGAAAAGGATCAGGCTCTGGCCGGTCCTGTCCCTGGCTATTTTCGCCCCTGTAGGAAGCATTAGCTTCTCCGTATTCACCCCGGCATCCTTGAACCATCTGGCAAGCGTCCAGTCTGCAACTTCAAGACGGGATGGTGCTCCATATTCCGATTCCAGACGGTACTTGACGATCTCGAACTGCAGCGGCCCGACAGCCGCAAGCAGGGGTACTTTTTGCGCCGCATCGGGCAGTTCAAAGGAATGCACCACGCCTTCGGCCAGCAGCTGGTTCAAACCGTCATAAAACCGTTTATAGTTGGACGGGATTTCATTATGAAGAAAAGCGAAACACTCGGGAGGAAACCGGGGGATCTCGTTAAAGATTAAGCCGGGGTCTTCAGTGAGCGTATCACCTATGGAAAGAGTTTTAGCGCCGGCAATCCCGATGACATCACCCGGATACGCCTCGTCGACGGTCTCTCTGTCGCGGCCGAATATCTTATTCGAATTGGAAAGTCTCAGCTTTTTTCCACTCGGCACATGCGTTACCGTCATATCGCGGGTGAATCGGCCCGATACTACCCTGATGAACACTATGCGGTCGCGGTGGTTAGGGTCCATATTTGCGTGAATCTTGAAAACAAAACCCGAGAACGCGCTGTTTTCGGGCTTGACCGGCAAGCCCCGGCTCATGCGCGGCATGGGCGGCGCAGACTGTTCTATGAACCCGTCAAGAAGGAGCTGTACGCCGAAGTTATTCGACGCGCTCCCGAAAAAAACAGGCGTGATCCTTCCGGCAAGGACCTCGGCCTGAGAGTAATCAGCACCGGCCCCGTCCAGCATCTCCACTTCCTCGCATACGTTTTTAAAGGTCGCTTCATCCAGTTGGTCCCTGACGACAGGATCTGTCAGGCCAAAGCTCGAAACAGGCGCCCGGAAAGAGCCTCCAGGGGTGCGCTCATAAAAATGGGCCAGCTTTGTCCGTCTGTCCCAGATTCCCTTGAACTGAGTCCCGGTGCCCAGCGGCCAGTTTATGGGATAGGCCCCGATGCCCAGCACGCTTTCAAGTTCATCCTGCAGTTCCAGAGGTTCCCGGGAAGGCCTGTCCATCTTGTTCATGAAGGTGAATATGGGGATGCCCCGCATCCTGCAGACTTCAAATAATTTTTTTGTCTGGCTCTCGATACCCTTACCCGCGTCTATGACCATGATGGCCGCATCGACTGCGGTCAATACGCGATAGGTGTCTTCGGAAAAATCCTTGTGCCCGGGTGTATCGAGCAGGTTTATAAGATGTCCGTTATATTCAAAGGAAAGCACGGTCGAGCTTATGGAGATGCCGCGCTGGCGTTCGAGTTCCATCCAGTCCGAAGTCGTTGAGCGCTGGTTCTTCCTCGCCTTGACCGAGCCCGCCAGTTGCACCGCTCCCCCGTATAAAAGAAGCTTTTCCGTAAGGGTCGTCTTGCCCGCATCCGGATGCGAGACTATCGCCAGTGTCCTGCGCCTTCCTATTTCGCTGTTCATGCCGTTCATAATATTTTACCTTTCCTGATGCCTTTCTTTTTGCCTGTTATCCGTCCGATTCGATAAACCTTTAAGGAACATTCCGGTAGGATTATTCTTCAGATAAACGAAAGGTTCTTGATTTCAGGGCGGAGTATTTCCAGAATTAATCCAGCCTGCTGTCTGCTTTTTCATATAATAAGGCGATGGATTTTTCATAGCGGGGCGCTTAGCACCAAATTACAGTAAATTGCAAGATAAAAGAGCACCGCCTGCCTGGTTCATGCCATTTTCGGCGGTGCTTGTGGCTTTATTTGATAACCTTCATGGATTGGATGACGACCTCTTTTTTGGGAACATCTGAAAATTCCCCGTGCATGCCGGTTGGAACAGCTGCGATTTTGTCCACTACATCCATGCCTTCAATCACTTTGCCGAATACTGCATAGCCGAAACCCTGCATGGTATTGCTGCTGTGATTCAGGAAAGAATTGTCTTTTACATTTATGAAAAACTGAGCCGAGGCCGAGTCGATGATAAATGTGCGTGCCATTGCCAGCGTACCGCGTTCGTTTTTGAGCCCGTTTCCGGCCTCATTCTTGATGGGTGCATTGGTGGGCTTTTCAACAAAGTCTGTCGTAAAGCCGCCGCCCTGTACCATGAAATTCGGGATCACGCGGTGGAAGATAGTGCCTGCATAAAAACCGGAATTCACATAACTGAGAAAATTCTTCACGCTTATGGGCGCTTCTTTTTCGAACAGTTCCAGTTTTATATTCCCCATGCTGGTCTTAACCAGAACAATGGGATTTTTCCCTTCCGCTTTAGTTGCCTTGTGGGCATCGGCGGCATAAGCGCTGCAGGTAAATGCGACCATAACTATCAGTGTAATAACTGCTCTTTTCAAAATAAGTACCTCCTCTTCTTTTTTATCTGCCTGAATTTTACAAACCTGTTTTTTTCAGATTGGCAGTTTTTTCTTTTATGTCAACGGCTTTCAAAAATCAAACAAAGCAGTCTCTCTGAGCCGGTAAGAATAATTGACATTTTCTGTTCCCGATTGTAACTGACCCTTTAAAAAGGATTTTTCAGCCATGGAAGTATTCTTCAATCCTAAATCGGTTGTAGTGATCGGCGCTTCAAATTCTCTTTTCAACCTGGGCGCTACCATTATCCAGACGGTCAAGGTTTATTCACTGTTCACGGGTGACGTTTATGCCGTGAACCGCAAAGGCGAAAGCGTGCACGGTTGCAGCGGCTTTGTAAGCGTTACCGACATACCGGGCGATGTGGACCTTGCAGTGATCATATCTCCTGCTGCGACAGTTCCCGAATTCGTGAAGCAATGCGCGGCCAAGGGCATCAAACATATAATAATTGAAAGCTCGGGATTTTCAGAAGGCGGGACAGCCGGCCAGTCATACCAGGAAGAAATCAATATGACGGCAAAAGAGCACGGAATCCGCATCATGGGGCCGAACTGCCTTGGAGTTCTCAATACGCAGAATAAGTTCTGCTGCTTTTACGGAATAACTCAGGAGGATTTCGACGCATTCGCCCACAGCAAGGGGAGCATCTCATACATTATCCAGAGCGGCGGAATAGTTGTCATAATCCTTGAATCATTCAGCAAGGACATAGTTAAAGTGAACAAGATAGTCAGCATCGGCAACAAATCAGACATAGATGAAGCCGACATGCTCGAATACTACAACAGGGACAATACAACCGAGGTGATCGGGCTCTACCTTGAAAACGTAAAAAACGGCCGCAAGCTGATCGAAGTGGCGTCTAAGGTGGAAAAGCCCATGCTCGCCTTCAAGGTGGGCCGCACGGGTGAAGGGGCCAAAGCCGCAATGTCGCACACCGCAGGCATGGCGAATAATGATGCTGTCTTTGAAAAGGCATGCAGCCAGGCGGGCATCATCCGTTTGAAAAGCATTACCGAACTGCATTCCATGCCCAAGATATTCACGTCCATGCCTCTTCTTAAAGGGAAACGGATTGTAGTGTTCACCAATTCAGGTGCCTTTGGCGGCATAACCGCTGACCTGCTTGTCGAGGCCGGGCTGGAAATGGCCGTGCTCTCGGAAGAAACGCGTGAGAAGCTCAGCAAAACCGGCCAGCTTTTCAATGTCACAAACCCGATCGACCTCGGGCCAGCCATATCCATGAGCACCTTCCAGGAAATATTCGATATCCTCCTTTCCTGCGAAGAGGTCGACGGCCTTCTTGCAGTGCCGAGCCTGTGGCACCCAATGGTGATTGAAGCGATCAAGGACCTTGTGGCCAAGTGCCAGAAATACGGAAAACCTGCGGCCATCTATACGCCCAATTCGGCGGAGAAGACCATGAACTACAGACATACATACAATGTGCCTCTGTTCGAATCGCCTGAAGAGGCTGCTCGGGCGCTTGAAGTCTCCTACAAACAGTTTTGTTTCCTTAAAAGGAAAGAAGACCTGCCCGAGGGGCTGAACCTGGACTGCTGAGATAAACCCGGACTATGACTTTAAAAGCAGAACCCCGGTACTAATATATGTTTTACCGGATCAGGGACTCCTTCATGATTTTCATGTTGGTAACTGTTTCAACATCCGGTAAAAAGCTGCTTCACAAAAAGAATCAGGAGGAAATATGTTAGAAGTTACAGAAAATGCAGGCAACATGATTAAGGACTTTTTAAAAAAACAGAAGGAACCTCTGGCCATCAGATTATATCTGCAGGCCGGTTGAGGCGGGCCCAGACTGGGCATGGCTCTGGATGAGCCGCAGGAGCAGGATGTAATTTTAACTGAGCAGGACATAAAATTTGTCATAGACACCGAGTTGTATCAAAAAGCCAAACCCATAAAAATCGATTTTGTCGATACTCCGGAAGGGTCCGGCTTTCAGCTCACATCAAGTCTGCCGTCAGGTGGCGGATGCGGAGATACATGCAGCTGCTGAAGGCCTGATAAACGCTAATTCCGTTTCGCATTCAAGTGACCCCTTTGATGAGGGCTATGACGGCCCTCACTCTGCGGGCGTTCCTTCGGAACGTCCAATTTCGCTTTCCGAAATTGTGTCGGCTGTGTCGGTATACTCCTTAAAAATGGGATCGCGAGCTTCCTGTTTTGCTC
>CAYNVT010000125.1:0-12366 GCA_964400685.1 uncultured Bacteriovoracaceae bacterium
TCAATTATCGAAACCCTGGACATGTCTTCCCCTGATTCTAAACGCTGAACCTGATGTTCAGGATATCACCGTCTTTGACGACATAGGTCTTGCCCTCCAGCCTGACCAGCCCTTTTTCCTTGAGGTGCTTTTCCGAGCCGTGCTCCATTATCTCGTCATAGGTAAAACATTCGGCCCTTATGAAGCCCCTCGCAAGGTCCGAATGTATCGTACCTGCGGCCTCAAGGGCGGTCTCTCCCTTGTTTATGGTCCAGGCCCTCACTTCATCCGGACCAACTGTGAAGAATGTTATGAGCCCCAGGATGTCATAGGCCATCTGGGTAAGTCTGTCTCTGGCGGAGGATTCTATGCCCATATCGTCCATGAACAGTTTCGCCTCTTCCGGGCTCAACCGGCAGAGCTCCATCTCGAACTCGCCGGCAAACTCTATCGCCGGGAAAATGCTGTTCAGTCCGTTCATGATTTTTTCGTTCTTGCCGTAGGATATGTCATCGGAATTGAGTATTATGAGAGTGGGTTTGAGCGTCAGGAACTGAAATCCCCTGATCGACTTCAGCTCTTCGGCGGTGAAAGCTGACAGGTCAGGCCTTTTGTCGCTGTTCAGATAAGAGAGAATCTTTACCAGCGTCGCCCTTTCAAGATCGAGGGCCGGGGTTTTGCCGCCTTTCTTGCACTGCGCGTCAATCCTTTCTATCCTTGTTTCCGCAATTATAAGGTCGGAGAGCACCATATCAGAGATCACATTTTCCAGGTCCCTCACAGGGTCATGGCTGCCTATGGCGGCATCAAGCATCTCGTTTGCAAAATTTCTGAGCACTATGGCCAACGCGTCTGAGGTTTTGATAAGGCCGAGTTCGCTTGCCGTAAAAGACTGCTTTTTGTCTTCATCCCTGGCAATGCCAACGAAATCCATGAATTCGATGGTTGCATGCGCGGTCTTTTTGGGTTTGAACATTGCGCTTAAACTGTCGACCCGTGCGTCAGCCACTTCCACAACCGATATGTTCGGTTCGGGCTTGCCCGATGTGAATGCGCCCGTCTCGGCATTCGATCGAGTGATCGCGTTGAACACGGTTGTTTTTCCCGCCTTTGCCAGTCCTATCAGTCCTATCTTCATGCCTTCACTTTACCCCAATTCCGCTCTTATATAAAGCAGGTTTATCCTTAAGATCAGTGCGATGGAAACTTATCCAGTATTGAAATGGGTAAGGCAATATAATACTATTAAGCATCCATGAACCATATAAGCCTGGCAATAAAAATACTTACAGAACATGCCCGTGAAATAATTTCAGGCTCCTATAAGAATGTCGATAAAATATTTTCCCTGACTGATCCGAATACAAATTCTCCCGAAATTGCGGAACTCGCAGAGGCCTTCGGCATGATGACGGTAAAGGTCGAGGCCAGGGAATATTCGCTGGAGCGGAGGATCGAGGAACTCGAAGAAAAAAATGCCCAGATTGAAAAATTGAACAATATTCGAACCCAGCTGAGCTCTATATTTATCAGTGTGGTTATGCTGGTTACATTTTATATTTTTGTCCTGGGTTTTCTAAACGATGATTTCATATCCCGCCAGGCATATGCCGGAAAAATCAGGGAATATTCATCGCGTGGAATCGAGATGCTCTCATTGATAATCGTTATCAGAATGATAATTAAAAGCCGCCTTCCTCTGAAGGATTTCGGGATAACACTGGAAGGCTGGAAACGCTCTGTAGTTGAATCCCTGGGCATATCGGCAATTATAATAGCCCTGCTTTGCGCAGCGAAATTCATTATCAACATTTATTCCCCAGGTGTTTTCAAAGAAACCGCAATGTTTGATTTGAAGTATGTCGATGTAACATATTTAACCTATATCTTTGTCGCCCCGCTTCAGGAATTCATAACCAGGGGAACCGTTCAGGGTATCCTGCAAAAACTATTTACCAGCAGACTAAGGGGATTTCTGGCGATCATGGTTACATCGCTGCTTTTCGGCGCACTGCATATGGTTGTTTCCATTAATCTTGCTGTAGTCGCCATGTTGACCGGGTGGCTTTGGGGCTGGATGTTCTGGCGGCAGAAAAATCTGGTAGGCGTGAGCCTTTCGCATTTTCTGATAGGAAACATATCGGGATTGCTCGGCTACTGGAATTTTTTATGAAATCGCCTGAAAAAATAAAATGGGCTGTCAGCAGGCTCATCTTCATTATAACTGTATCCGCAGGTCTGGTTTCCTTCGGTCTGCTTGCAATCGTTCTGGCCCCTTTGTATTCCTGGTATTTCTATGACGATATAAACTTTCTGAAATATTACCGGAATATTCCGAGGCTTGTCGCAGGAGGCTGGAGAATTATTATTGAATGGTTTAACAATCCTGAATATCGCATTATTTCATCCTTTTCCCTGACTGCTCCACCGATGATGGGTCCAGACTTGAAAAAAGTTGTAATCAGGGCTGACTGGGTACACGGCTCATGCAACGGATGCATAAAATGCTGCATCATCAGGGACTGTCCGCTGCTTGATGCTAACAAAATGCATTGCAGGAGCTACGGCTCGTTTTACTGGCGTTACTTCAACTGCGGGCGATATCCCGAGACAGAAAGGCAGATAAAATATTATCAATGTCCCAAATGGGATATTAAAATTAAAGTTTAACCAGGCCTCTGACGATTTTATATTTTCATGGGCATACACAAGAATATTTCTAAAATATTCTTAACATACAATCAGGAAATACCTGCGCTCATTTTGATTCTTCTGATCTTTACCCTCTCAACCCCTGTTTCAGCTGCCGGACCTGTCCTTAAAAAGGCAACGCTCATGCCGCTCTGGACTCCCCAGGCGCAGTTTGCCGGATATTATGTAGCCCTGGACAAAGGGATTTATGCCAGGCATGGAATAGAGCTTGAAATACTCGATGCAGGGCCGGGTCATGATCCTGTACACGCATTGAAGGACGGTTCGGCCGACTTTGCAGTTTTATGGCTTACAACAGCTCTTCAGCAACGCTCTGCCGGTACAAAACTAGTCAATATTGCTCAACTCATTCAGAGATCTTCCATGATGCTGATTTCCAGGAAGTCGAGCGGCATTCGAACTGTCTTTGATATGAACGGCAAAAAGGTGGGACTATGGGGAGGGGACCTTTCCATACCGCCGCGTGCCCTGTTTATAAAAAACGGCATAAAGGTCCGTGAGTTGCCTCAGAACAACACGGTGAACCTCTTTCTGCGCGGCGGAATCGATGTTACATCTGCAATGTGGTATAACGAATACCACACAATCATAAATTCCGGCCTCGATCCCGAAGAATTGAACGTTTTTGCTCTCAATGAGCTGGGGATGAATTTCCCGGAAGACGGGATATATACGATGGAGTCGACCATTGATAATGACCCTGACCTGGCCGGGGCTTTTGTCCGGGCATCGCTTGAAGGCTGGCTCTATGCCTTTGCCCATCCCGAAGAAGCTCTGGACATAGTCATAAGACGCATGCGCGAGGCTAAAATGCCTGCCAACCGGATTCATCAGAAATGGATGCTTAACCGGATGCGGGATCTTATCATGCCCGGCAAAGTCGCTCCGGGCATTCTCAAAGATAAAGATTATGAGGCAGTTTGCAGTTCAATGCTTAAGGCGGGCCTTATCCGGAGTTGCCCCGACTACACCGCCTTCTTCTGGAGGTCAGATGCCGGGGAAAAATAGTATAGTTACAAAACTTGTCATCGTTATCACCCTCTGCAGTTCTATCATCTTTACCGCAACGCTCGGTTATAACTATTATCGTTCGCGTGCGATTCTTGAGGAAGAGCTTGAAAGCAATGCGCGCAATCTCGCCATGTCTTTGGTCTATCATGTGGAAACCGAACTTGTCGCGGTTGCCAAGGTCACGGAAAGCGTGGCCAATTCGCTTGAAACAGGTCAGTATAATGAAAAGGAACTCCTTTCCCTGATAAAAAGCACTGTCGAGAAGAATCCAGGAATATACGGTTCAACCGTAGCTTTTGAACCCTTTGCCTTCAGCGCATCATCCCGCCTCTTTGCCCCATACTTCTACCGGGAAAAAGGAAAGATCGCCTTCAGCAGGCTGGAAGAATCATATCAATACGTCCCGTACCTTTACTGGGACTGGTACCAGATCCCGCGGGAATTGGGCAGAATTGAATGGAGCGAGCCGTACTTCGACGAGGGAGCCGGCAATATTCTCATGTCAACCTGTTCGGTTCCCTTTTACGGGGAAAAGAACGGGAAAAAAATACTCAAAGGAATTGTGACGGCGGATGTTTCGCTGGATTCGCTTATGCAGCTGGTTTCGTCCGTCAGGATACTCAAGACAGGTTATGCCGCCCTTCTTTCACGTAACGGGATGCTGCTCTCACACCCTTTGAAGGATGCCGTCATGAATGAGACCTTTTTCAGTATAGCTGAGGCTCGCAATGATCCATCCCTCAGGGAACTCGGCAAAAAGATGGTCAGGGGGGAATCAGACTTTATACTTTACAGCAGTCTGATGGGGTTCAGGAGCTGGATGTATTACGCGCCTATCCGTTCGACCGGCTGGACACTTGCCGTCGTGTTTCCCGAGGCGGAGCTTCTGGAAAATGTAAGGCGCCTGAGTATGACTATGGCGGCCATGGGCTTTGCAGGGCTCCTTCTTCTGATTGCGACTGTCGTCTATATTGCCTGTGCCATCATAAAACCTCTCCGTTTGCTTGCGGCGGCGACCGATGAGATAGCTTCGGGAAACTTCGATGTGGAACTGCCCACAGTGTGTTCTAAGGATGAAGTTGGAGTGCTTACCCATGACTTTCAGGTAATGAAAACGTCTCTGAAGGAATACATAAAAAACCTTACCGAGACAACAGCGGCCAAGGAACGCATACAGAGCGAGCTCAGGATGGCCACCGAAATCCAGGCCGGCCTGCTCCCCCGCCTTTTTCCAGCGTTCCCGGACCGTCCCGAATTTGACATCTTTGCCTCGATGGACCCTGCCAAAGAGGTCGGCGGTGACTTCTACGATTTCTTTTTCATCGACGATATCAATCTCTGCTTTTTGATTGCAGACGTATCAGATAAGGGTGTGCCGGCGGCTTTATATATGATGGTCGCAAAGACCCTCTTGAAATCTGAAGGACAGCGGCTTGGCGAACCCGATCAGATACTTTCATGCGTAAATAACATTCTTGCCTCGGACAATGACAGCACCATGTTTGCCACTGTCTTCTGCGCCATCATCAATACCGAAACAGGGGAAGTACGGTATGCCAATGCCGGGCATAATGCCCCGATAATAATGGACTCTCAGGGGATAAGGTATCTTACCCTGAAACCGGGTTTTGTGCTGGGCCCCATGCCGGATATTGCCTATAAAGCTGAGCGGCTTACCCTGCAGCCGGGAGACACGCTTTTCCTGTATACCGACGGAGTGACCGAAGCGCAAAACATGAATCAGGAACTCTATGGCGAGGAGCGCCTTTTAAAAGCGCTGCAACAGGTCCCGAAAGAGGATGTAACGGAAATAATCCATTACATACGCTCAGAAGTAACTCGGCACACCGATGGCGCACCCCAATCGGATGATATCACCATGGTTGCGATAAAATATCGGAAAGTTACGGCTGAACAGGCTGCTGATTGAAAATGATGCTTTAGGATTGGCGCCATGTTGTGTTCAAAATATGTCCGCAGGAACAGTCAATTTAAGATTCAGCAGGATGCTGACTGTCGCATGTCGTGGGATGAAACAGCTAAGTGATTGTCAGCAGATCTGTAAATCCCGTGATCTCAAACACGTTCATGATCGTTTCGTTGACATTCCTGATCAGCATACTGCCTTTTTTGTTCATGACCTTCTGCGCGGCGAGAATTACACGCAGGCCGGCGGAGGACAGATAGTCGAGCGCGGAAAAATCAAGCGCCAGTTCCGTTACACCGTCAAGAGAGCTTTTTAATTCCGCTTCGAGCTGTGGCGCCGTTACGCTGTCCAGCCTGCCTTCCAACTCGATAGTCATGCTGCCTCCGGCCGTTGTTTTGGTTATTTTCATGCTGACTCCTTATTTGTGTAAATCAAGTATAAAACGTACGGCTTTTAATCTTATTAAATAAGTTTGCTAAAATATCTATCGGCAGTACCTGATAATTCTTCAATAGTTACTGATAATAATTGAAAAAGGAGAGAGCCTGTCGATGTAGCCATGATTAAGACAGGGATATACTGATGTGAAGGTTTTCCCGTATATTTTCACATCAATGTGAAGGCATCACGTAATGGTTTTTTTCCTTTATGTTTTGGGCAACTGCGCCTGCATGAAATTCGCCAGCGTATTTTCAGCCATTCCTGTCCACACATCAGAAACACGCTGGAAGTCACGCATCGAATTAAAAATCTTCTTGAAGTCAGGATTTTTGTCTGATTCGACGGTGTAAATTCTCTCAGCCTTCTTATAGGCGGCTTTCATGACATCGTCAGGGTAGCGCCGGAGCTGAACGCCTTTATTCATCAAACGCTTAATGGCCGGCGGATTCCAGGCGTCATAGTTTGCCAGCATCCGGACATCAACCTCGGCTGCGGCCGCTTCGAAAGCCGCCTGATAAGATCCTGGTAACTGATCCCACTGCCCTTTGTTAACATAGAAAGTGATCCTTCCTTCGGGTTCCCACCATCCCGGATAGTAATAAAACCGGGCAACTTTGTATAAACCCTGCTTTTCGTCGTCATAGGGACCGACCAACTCGGCTGCGTCAATGGAGCCGCTTTCAAATGCCGGGTAGATATCGGCACTGGCCAGATCCCGCTGCACGACCGCGCCGAGTGATGAAAAAATTTCGGCGCCGAAGCCGGGAATTCTGATTTTCAACCCTTTGATGTCTTTGAGACCTTTGATTTCCTTGATGAACCACCCACCCATCTGTGTGCCCGTATTGCCGCCGGAGAAATTAACGATGTTGTATTTGGCAAAGAACTCACGAGTTAATGCAAGTCCATCTCCGTAATAGTACCAGGCGTTCATCTGCCTTGCATTGAGCCCGAAAGGGATGGCTGTATCGAGCGAAAAAGCTTTGTTCCGGCCATGGTAGTAGTAACTGCAAGTGTGGCCGCATTCTACAGTGTTCTTTTCTACTACATCCAGTACGCCGTTTGGCGGCGCAAGTTCACCTGCAGGAAACACCTGAATCTCGAACCCTCCCCCGGTCAGCTCCGAAATCCTTTTGGATAGCACTACAGCACCGTTATAAATAACCTCCAGACTCCTGGGGAAACTCGATGCCAACCGCCACTTTATAATCGGAAGACTCGTCTCCTGAGATCGAAGGGCTGAGGGAACTACTGACGCACTGGCAATCGCAGTCAGACCGAAACAGGTTTTCTTAATGAACTCGCGACGTTCCATAGAAGTGAATCCTCCGTTCATTTTGGTAAGAGATTATTATTCCAAGAGAAAGGATAAGAAGCATAGTCTTGAATGTCAATGAATATCTGGATAAAAAATATTTAGCGCACAACCTGCGGTTGTGAGGCATGAATTCTAATCATTGCAGATTGATAATAACAATAAAATGAGGTTACCCTTCATTTTGTCCTCGCCGGTGCCTCAATCGTGACAAAACGGCCGTGGTCCATGCACAGGATATGATTGGCATATTTGCAGAGGTCGTGGTTATGCGTGGCCATGAAAATGGTGGTGCCGTCCATGTTCGCCTGTGAAATCAAACCCATGATGGCCAGTTCCGTTTCTGGGTCAAGGTCCCCTGTCGGCTCATCGCAGAGAAGGAGCGATGGCCTGCTGAATAGAGCCCGAGCGATTCCTACACGGCGCTGCTGGCCCAGCGAGAGTTCATGTTCATATGCATGTTCCCTGCCAGCCAGACCGACCTTTTCCAGCATGACAGAGGCCTCTTTCTTCTCTGACCTGTGCCTTCGGAAGAGCGACGGCAGCCTGACATTGTCCAGTGCGTTGAGCGTGGAAATCATACTCTGGAATTGAAAGACAAAACCGATGGCCGAGGCTCTGAAATGTGCCATTTCAGCATCGCTCATGCTTAGAATATCCTGTCCGGCTATTTCTATTTGTCCACTGTCTGGCCGCGTCATGCCTGCAATGAGGTTCAGGAGTGTGGTTTTGCCGCTGCCGGAATGGCCGATAAGGACAAGGAAGTCACCTTTCGCCACTTCAAGGGAAACGTCATCCACGGCACGGATTTCACTGGCGCCTGAACCATAGATTTTTGAGACCTTGTTAAGGATTATCATCCGGCTCTCCTGATCGCCTCGTACGGCTCCATGCTGCTTACTTTAAGGGCAGGTATCATTGCGGCCAGAATTCCAGTGACAACGGCGAGTCCAAAGGAAAGGCCCGCTATAACAAGAATCTCGAGGACCCCCGGAACTGCAAACGGGATTTCAAGTTTGAGTGCGATCATGCGCTCGAAACCGATTACGATCCCTGTTGAGACGATCAGTCCGAGAGCTGCACCCAGCACCGAGATCATTAATGCCTCAAGTTGTATCATGCGGAAGATAAACAGACGCGTACTGCCCATTGCCCTCATGAGGCCTATCTCGCGCTGACGCTCCCTTACTGCCATCATAAAGACGAGGCCTATGAGAAGGACTGTCATGGGCCATATGGCAAAACTGGCCATTGTCAAGGTCTTAAGAGTAGCGGACAGATTGTTCTGGACCTTTACCGTGATGTCTACAGGCTGTATGATTGTGACTTCCGGCACCTGGCTTTCAATTTCATAGGCCGCCTTCCATGCGGGGAGTCCTCCGAATATCTCCGGTTTCAGCTTGATCATAATGGCAGACGTTTGATCAGGGGCTATATCGAGCCGTTTAACCGCCTTTATTGCTGATTCGGCGATCATACGCTTGACTCCCTCAACCGGGATGAAGACAGAATAGTCAAGCCCCATCCCGCTTGCATCCAGCGAGCCTGCGACTGTGAATATCTGACCATAAAATTTGAAGGTCTTGCCGGGAGGCGACTTAAGGGCCGCACCGACAAGAATGTCTGAAGGGCCGAGCTGTATATCGCGATGTCTGCTCATCCAGGGCCGGACGGTAAAGTCGGTCTTAGGGTCGAATCCGATCAGAAAAACATTCCAGGTTGAACAGCAGGTCGCATTTGAGAGCGATTCGACGTAAAGCTGTGGTGAGGTCTGCTTGACGAAATCAAAATTCTGGATACGCTGCTCGATAGATGCCGGCATGTAGAAGACCGCCGCCTTGCCCGTCATGTAAGCCTGCACCAGGTCGCTGTCAAGTTGACGGGGAACTGCCACCAGGTCGGCCCCGAGACGTTCAAGGCCCAGTTTGAGGCCCTGTCTGCTGGCCCTGTCTATGATAGTTGCTGCCAGTTGCATTCCTACAAGACATGCAATGCAAATCGTCAGGATTGCGGTTCTCCATGGGCGTTTAGTTAGATTGCCCAGGGCAAGGCTTGCCGTCGTCATTACGGTTTCTTTTTCATCAACAGGGCGCCGAAAGAGCCTGCCAGTATCAACACTATGCCCGCCATTATGAGCGCAGGTTTTGTCCCGTAAACGCAAGGCATGGTCGGCACTTTGCAGACTCCAGTTATGACTGTCGGGAACATTATGAGGAGAACACCTATAACTGCCGTTGAAACGGCCGACAAAATTCCGGCAATATGCTGTTTGAAGAGGAGCGGCAGCAGCCCGGCTAATATTGTCAGCGCGCCCAGGACAGTTGCGGCCTTGAGGGTGCCGTCACAGCCGTGCATTCTGGTCAGACCTCCGGTAGACGGTGCAAATCGTCCCACCCCGCAAACAGGGAAAAGATGCCAGGGAATCAGTATGACGATAAGCCCCAGCAGGAGAATTACCAGGGCCCAGACCTGAGCCTTCTTCATCTATGCCTCCCTATTCTGCAATCAGGACAATGTCATGCCCTGAGTCCATGGATATATCAATTGATGTGGAACTCATCCCGCTGACAGTGCAGTAATTCACGCCATCCAAAATCACATTCCATGTCCTTGAGGGGTCAAGCTGGGAGATGTTTATCGACGTGCTGCCAGTGCCTTTCCCGGGCGCAGTCGTTACAACGAGGGACTCTTTTTCGAAGTCATAGATAGCCCGCTTGAGCATTATGTTGGGATAGTCCAGGCCCGTAATCTGCGGCGATACGAAGTCCCGGTCGGAGAAGGGCCTGTTGTGGATTTTCCAGATGCCGTTCGGCGGGTTCACTGCCGCAAATGTGATCAGAACGCCTGTAAAAGCCTGCGGCCAGGCTGTCCAATCGGTCTTGGAAAGATTGATGTAAGTGTCCTGTCCGACAGGGTAATGCAGCATTCCGTCGTCATCCAGGATCGGCTTGTAGAAGTCCTTGCACCAGGCTATGAGCTTATCCCTCGTGGCGGTGTCTCCTACCTCGCCTGCAAGCATGGCGAAAAATGGCGTAGCGAGCTGATCGGTCACCATCTCAACCTTCAGATGGGCACTTGTGCTGTCAGGCTCCACTACATGCCTGGCCTTCTGGTAGGGGTAATGACGCTCGATAATATCCGGTTGCCATGCGTGCATGAAGACACCGTTCCAGCCGTTCGATATCGAGGCGTTTACATTTACTAGTCCTAGCCAGGCCAGGGGGACCGATACCAGAGAAAGACCGTTACCCAGGCTGCAGAAATGCTGGGATATCATCGTCTTCTGCTTGACCAGATAGAAGAAGGCCGTCTCATGCGTGAGAGGGTCAATGAACATCTTTTTGAGAAAGAAATCCAGGAAATTGTTGCGGGCCTCGGCCAGGTTCGTCCCATGGACATGGTCATACAGCATGAAGGAGAGTATAGGGTGTTCATTGCATTCCGAGAAGACGGCGTTCGGTTCGCACTCGATGCTCTGGTGCTTGTTGTACATCATCTGGTCGTACATCACCTTCTGGAGGGAATAGTTGTTATAGACATACTGTTCGGTATCGCTCCATTTGAAGACAATGGAACCCGGCATGTCCCATTTCATGTCTCTGTAAAGCATTTCATAAAGGCCTATCATCTGGCCGAGATGGCCTGAGTACATGATGTTTTTATGGCCTACAGGATCGTGCTCTTCGGGGTATGGTGTGTTCAGGAGAGGTTCTATGAAGTCCACGCCCTTGCTGCGCACGGCCCAGTACTGCCACACCTGCTTCATAAGCATCTTCTGTATGAGGCGATCCATGCGTGGCTTTATGTACTCGCGCCAGGCAGGGAGCTTGTGGTACTGCTGAAGAGCCAGCATGTAGGTCGCAAACGCAATGCTGTAGCGGTACGAGGAAATGTAGAACTGATCCTGATCCCATGATTCGATTTTCGAAAAGTCATCCAGGGGGTCGTCACACATTGCGAGGTACCACCGGAACATGCCCATCTCATCAGCGCCGATCTCGAGATACGAGGCAGGATCCACCACAGGCACAGCGGGAACAATACCGGCAAGGCTTTTAACCGAGAAACCCGCCTTGTTCTTTGCGATGACGAAGATGTCATATGAGGCTCCTTTGACAAGGCCCGTGAACTGACAGCCGTCACCCGATACATCAACCGGTCCCTGTAAAGCTCCAGAAACACCTGATCCATCAACTGTGATCTCTCCAGCCACCCCGATGTAAGCCTCTACCGTCGGCGCCGGGTCACCCGTCGTGGCAAAGCTCGGTTTGTCGATTGTTGCGGAGCGGGAGCTGTAAGCCTTGAGGCTCAAGTCGTTAAGCACCGGTGCCACAGCTTTTTTGCATCCCTGCATCGTTGAAAGAGCCAGGAAAAAGCACATCATAAGACCGATGATTTTCAGATGGTTCATTCTCATACCCTTCCTCCTAAGCAATGTTTGAGACAGCTTGCCTTTCAATCTGTTCATTATTTCAATCTGCTGATCTCTCTATTCAGCGATCAGCGTTATGTCATGCTGTGTTTCGATTGAAACTGTAACCGGAATAGAACTGACACCGGTGTATTCACCCCTGGAAACACCATCCACAAAGAGCTTCCAGGATCGGGCGGGATCAAGCTGCGTCACATTGAATGACGTGTCGCCGGTATGTACCGCGCCGCCTGCTGTCGTGATAATCAGGGCCTCCTTTTCGAAGTCGTATATGGCCCTTTTCAGAAGAACGTTTGGAAAATCTATACCTGTCACTTTTGGAGCAATGAAGTCCCTGTCGGTGAATGGTCTGTTGACAAGCGACCAGAACCCGTCTTTGGAATTTGCCATGGCGACAGCTATCAGTGAGCCTGTTGTGGCATTGCTGTAGGGCGTGAACTCGCCTGATGTGTTGACATTGACAGGCTCTTTTGCCGGGTAGTGAAGCATCCCGTTTTCCCAGACCGGCTTGTAGAAGTCCTTGCACCATGCTATGAGCCCGTCCCTGGT
>CAYNVT010000126.1:0-12359 GCA_964400685.1 uncultured Bacteriovoracaceae bacterium
GCCGCCACCCCGAAGAACCGGTTGAAAAACCATGACGAAAACCGTGCAGGCAAGAGCCATATCGACGGCATCGTTCCAATGTAGTCGTTAAGGCCGTACCAGTTCGCCTTGCGGGAGCTAATCACCTTAGTAACAAGTGCAAGCGTGTCATCGAACCCGGTTCCGAGTTTATTGCCGAGGATGAAAAATTCCAGAGTGCTCAGGTTGCAGACCGCCTCCCCCTTGCCGCCCGGAATGTACCAGCGGCGGAGGTCAATGGTCATTATCGAATGCAGCTCGGAAGCGCCGTCCCATCCGCCGGCTGAAACCAGCGTCCTGATGAACGCAGCCATCATCATGTCATTGAGTGTAGCCCCGCGAGCACGGCCGTATTCGGTGAGCCGCGCGGTTTTTTCGGCAGAGATGTGCCTCATGCTGTACCGCGGCCTTCCTTCATGCCCGCCGGGAATCCGGTACCCGAAGCCCTTTGACGGCATCATTACCCGAAGCGATGTTATCAGGTAATTCAGGTAAATCTTTGGAAGAGCCGGAATCGGCACATGCCTCAGCACCTGCAGTATGCTCCGGGACCCTTTCAGGTTCGGCTCCGGGACATAGTCAGGATCATCAAGGAGGCTGTTATAAATTCGGGCAAGGATGGCGGAAGCCTCCTTAAGGCCTCCGGCGTCGGAAGATTCATGCGAGATTTTAAGCGCAATGCGGTCCCTGCCATAACCCTTCAAGAGACAGCCCTTCAGCTGCGGGCCTCTTTCAGAATCATGCTTTTCCGAGAGAAATGCGTCATATTCCTCACGGGACGACGCCAGCGTGAAGTTGCGCCGCCTGTCACGGGGCAGGCGCTCCCAGTAAACCCTGAGCCTGTCGGTAACGAAGCGGCAACCCAGCACAGGTTCGGCATCAAGGATCAGATCGAGCGCCTTCTCAAGACGGGCTGCGTCGATGCTGTGGTCGAACTCCATCTCAAAGTGCAGAACCATCTCGGCCAGAGCGCGCATGCATATCGCCGTCTTATCGATTGTCCGGGCCTTGAAGCGGCCGGGGATTTTACGCATTTAAAACCTCCGGAATCTCCATCTTATAATTATCGGAGCATCCTGCAAAATCCTGAATATCGTACATCATATTTCTATTATAAAAAAAGACTTGACACGCCATTTCGTATCATCTAAGCAATATTATACCGACCAGTCGGATTGTTTTTTTTAGGGTTACTTTTTTTGTTTAATTAACGCTCCACAAATAGGGAAGGAATACTATATCTGTCTAACAATGAAGCGGCATGGTATGCGCGTTGAAACCCGCAGCCGTAACGCAGGTCAAGCTGCATCCCTATTTTTAAACCGATATCAGCATCATGATGTTTTCTAAAGTGTGTCAATTTGAAAATTACTACAAAGAGGGAGGCAAGTTTTATGATCAATGATGAAAAACTGAGTTCCGCCGGTAACAATGATACTCTACAGCTGGTTGACGAAACACTTCGTGATGGTACGCAGAGCCTGTGGGGAATGATGATGAGCTATCATATGATGGAGCCGGTTATCGGCGAAATCGCCGAAGCCGGTTTTACGTCCATCAACGGCCCGTGGCATGGCGCCCAGCCCATGATCAGCGCCCGTTTCTTTAATGAAGATCCCCGCATCATGTATGCGATGTTCAGGGATAAGCTAAAAAATACGAATTCTGACATTATGGTAACCACCATGGGTCAGATGATGACTGTCACGACTCCACCAGAGAATAGAACATTGATAAAGACCTGTTACGGGGTGATCAAAAACTGGTTGCCTAAAATTAATCAGGCCGCGTGCATCTGCTGTACCCGGGATGAGATCAAGAATGAATTCCCGTTTATATTCCCGATGTTTAGAGAGCTGGGGATAGAAACCATACCCTATTTTGCCATCGGGCACGGCCCCCGGCATACCGACGAATTTTACGGCGCTCAAGTGAAAGAGGTCGTAGAGAAATTCAAGCCGATCAGCCTGTGCATCAAGGATGTGGATGGATTGCTGACGTCGGAGCGCCTCAGAACACTCATTCCCGCCATGCAGAAGAATGCGAACGGCACACCTCTCGAACTGCATGCCCACGGCATGAACGGTCTGCATACCTATAACGCGACGGTCGCCATGCAGCTTGGTGTGAGGAAAATATCAACATGTGTCCCTCCGCTGGCATACAGCTCTTCTCATCCATCCGTCTACGATATCATGCGCAATGCCGAGGAACTCGGCATAAAACACACCATAAATGTAGAGAAGCTGGACATAATATCGGAGCGTCTGACAAAAATCGGTAAAGCTTTCGGCCATCCCGTTGATAATTACCCCCTGCCCTTTGATCTGTCATACTATAAACACCAGATCCCCGGGGGCGTCATCTCCAATACGAGAACACAGCTGGCGCAACTGGGCATCCCGGAAAAGCTGCAGGAGGTACTGGAGGAAATTCCGCGCATTTTGAAAGAGATGGGGGATCCCGTCATGATTACCCCGTTCTCGCAGTACATCGTGACTCAGGCTGTTCTTAACGTGCAGCTGGGACGCTGGGAAGAATGCATCGACGCCATGATCGAGCATGCCGCAGGTCTGTTCGGTATTGAAGATGCGGGAATTGCCGATATGGATCAAAACCTCAAAGACAAACTCTTGAGTCTTCCCCAGGCTAAAAAGATAAAAGAAAAGGCTGCTAATATTGTCGAATATGTAAATTCGGAACCTCCTGTTGAAGAGCTGAAGAAGAAACTGGGCCTTTCACCCGATGTTTCAGACGAAGACTACTGTCTGCATTTAATTTTGATGGGTGAGGCCATGAAGGACGTCACCCCGGGCGGACCTGAGGTTTATAAAAAGTATCTGTAATAGATAATTCGAATAATAAATCAGGAGGTTTGATTTTATGAGTATAGTTAATGCTGATGGCCTTGTGCCTATTGAAGCATCGGTAACCAGTGTTTTCTACCGCAGACCAAGTCCGGGAGAACCTCCTTATGTGGAGGAAGGTGATCAGGTTGATGAAGATACCGTGGTTTGTCTTTTGGAAATCATGAAGTGTTTTCGCTCCGTCAGTGTCGGTGTCAAAGGAAAGGTGGAGAAAATTTTTGCTGAGAGCGGAAAGCTGGTTAAAAAGGGTGACGTGCTGATGCTCATCAGGCCGGAATAATATTCCTGTCACTTTAAAGAGCGGCTATCTTGCTGGCGACTGTTAACAATGGCCGCCAGCCGGATCAGAGATGAGAATTTCTTTTTAAAATTTCGAGGTTAAAGGGTTGATGAAAAAGAGAAAAGTGCTTGTTGCCAACAGAGGGGAGATTGCCGTTCGCATTATCAAGGCCTGCAAGGACCTTGATATAAAGACCGTACTGGCTGTTTCAGAAGCCGATACGGAAAGTATGGGCGCCAGACTGGCCGATGAGGTTCTTTGCATAGGTCCTCCCCAGGTCAAGTTGAGTTATCTCAATATACCAAAAATTATTGATGCCGCTTTAGAAACAGGGGCCGATGCGATTCATCCGGGATATGGATTTCTTGCTGAAAACCCCGAACTGGTTGAAGCATGCGAGAATAGCGGGATCATTTTTATCGGTCCGCGTTCAGCAACGATGAGGCAGCTGGGGGACAAAATAAGCGCGCGGAGTCTTGCCAGGTTCAGTAATGTTCCCATGACAGAAGGCAGCGAAGGTCTCGGCAGTTTTCACGACGTGCAAGCCGAAGTTGATAGAATCGGCTTCCCTGTTATTTTCAAGGCGGCTGCAGGCGGCGGCGGCCGCGGGATGCGTATCGTCACCAAACAGGAAAATTTGAAAACCGCTTTCGATATGGCTTCCAATGAAGCCTTGCAAGCCTTTGGCGATTCGACTCTCTTTGTAGAGCGCTATGTTCAGAATGCCCGGCATGTGGAAGTACAGGTTATCGGAGACAACTTCGGGAAAGTCATCCATCTGGGGCAGAGGGACTGCTCCACTCAGAGGCACCACCAGAAAGTAATCGAAGAAGCCCATCCGCCCAATCTTCCCGACGGTTTAAGGAACAGGATCCTGGATGCGGCCATAGCTCTCACTTCAAGCATCGGCTACAACAGTACGGGCACGGTGGAGTTCCTCGTCGATAAAGATCGCGACGAATTTTATTTTATGGAAGTGAACACCCGCATTCAGGTCGAACACCCGGTTACCGAGGAGCTGACCGGCATAGACCTGGTTAAGGAGCAGATTAAGGTTGGTTTTGGTGAAGCCCTTTCACTGAACCAGGAAGATATCAGATTCAAAGGCCACAGCATCGAATGCCGCATAACGGCCGATGACGCCAGAGACGATTTTATGCCGTCGCCCGGTGACATCACATATTTTGCCATGCCGAACGGCAACAATGTCCGGATAGACACACACTGCCATGAGGGGTGCACGATCAGCCCGTATTATGATTCATTACTGGCCAAACTGATAACAACAGGTGAAACCCGTGCAGAAGCTCTGGCGAACATGAAAACGGCCCTGGCTGATTTTAAGATCGAAGGGATAGAAACAAATATTCCCTTCCTCAAGTTCCTGATCGAGCAGCCTGAGTTTAATGCAGGAGATATACACATCAAGTGGATAGAAAACACAGTCCTGCCCAAGTTTGTAGATTCGCTTAAATAAGGCTAGTCCCACTATAATGGCAAAAACCCGTTACCGGCAGATTGAGAAAACCGAGGCGATAGAGAATGCCGGTTCATACGGGACATGGCGCAGGGAATTATGCAGAAAATACCGGGAACTCCTCATCCAGACCCGCAATAACAGTTACAATGCCCTTTTGAAGACTCTTGCTTCAAAAGGCGAGGCGGTAAGCTGCCGTAAGGGGTGCACTCATTGCTGTTTCCACTATGTGGCGGTGCCTTTGACCCATGGAATGGCAATTGCTGATTATTTATATGATAAAAAGGAAGCGCTGAAAAAATTTATTCATAACTACGAAAAGTGGTGCCATAAAGGCTATGATATTTCAAATGTGATCGATCAAACCCGAGCCCATGCCTTCGCCTCAGCCGTGCCAATCAATGATATCATTGCGCTCACCAGGCCCTTGTCCATGCGTTATCTTGAAATGGGCATCGCGTGCCCTTTTCTCGAGAAGGATACTTGTCTGATTTATCCTGTAAGGCCGCTGCCCTGTTCGGGACAGTTTTCTGTCACACCAGAGGACTGGTGCAATCATAAGGCAGAAGAAAACCCTGTTATTTATCAGCTGGTGCCTGATGACGAAGACCTTCTGAAAATTCTGCAACTGGCTGATCCGAAGATGATGGTTTATGAAATTACTCTGCCTATCATGATTTACAGGCTCCTTACACAAGGTTCCTCATTCGCAACGGCTGATTCGGGTTACCGGTTGCCTGAATAAAAAGGAGGGGAAAAGAATGCTTTCCGTTAAAGGCAGAAATGTTTTAATCACCGGAGCCTCTTCAGGAATCGGCAAGGCCCTGTCCGAAAATTTCGCCCGTCTGGGCGCGCATCTTTTTTTAGGCTGCCATCCATCAGAAGCGGATGTTTTATCGGCATGGGCGGAAAACCTCAAAAAAACTTACGGAATACGGACATGGACATTCCCCGTTGATCTTGCAGCCGAAAACGGTCCCGAAAATCTTCGGGAGGCCGTCCGCAGTACAGGACAGATCATTCATGTTCTCGTCAATAATGCGGGGATAATCGCCTATGGCGACTTTCATACCCTGTCACTGGATAAGCAGGAAAAGATAGTTCGCATCAATCTGTTGGCCTATTTTCGGCTGATGCACCTGTTTATTTGCGAAATGGTCGCAAACGGAGAAGGAATGGTCTTCAACGTATCTTCAGTTTCCGCCTTTCAGTCCTGCCCGTACCACGCAGTTTACGGTGCATCAAAGGCGTTCATTCAAAGTCTGAGCGAGGCCGTTAATCAGGAACTCAAGGGAACGGGCGTTTCTGTACAGACGTTTAATCCATCTTTTACAGACACTCCGATGCTCAAGGGAAAGGATTTCCCCGGAAGTATATGGTGGTTTACCATAAGCGGCCTCAGTTCCCCCGAGGTTATCGCTCGTAAAGGAGTCAAAGCATTCCTCAAAGGCAAATCCGTTTATATACCCGGTGTGCGCAACTGGTTTATCCACAGCGTTTTGCTGCGGTTCGTCCCCCGGAACCTTGCGGGTGCCATTTCTTCGCTGGTGCTCAGCGTAAGGGAGCGTTGAATATGGAAAACATCATGATTACCGGGGCGTCTGGCTACATAGGACAGCGTCTGGCCCGCGAGCTTTCAAGAAATGCTTCTGTGCGGAAGATCGTAGGTCTTGATATCCAGCCACCCGGGGAAAATATCAGCAAATTTATTTTTATCAGAAGAGACGTGCGTGAACCTCTAAATGATATTTTTAAAGATCATCACATCGATGTTGTCATCCATACCGCTTTTATTTTACCGCCGATACACGATACTAAACTGATGGAAGACATCAACGTCAATGGAACGAGAAACATACTTTCAGCCTCCCTTGAAGCGGGTATAAGCCAGTTTATCTATACAAGCTCAACCACCGCTTATGGATTTCATCCTGAGAATGTCTGCCCGTTAACTGAAGAAAGTCCTCTAAGGGGTAACGACGATCTCATATACTGCAAAACAAAAAGGGAGATCGAGTCATTCATAAAAAATCAGGATCTGAGCGTGCGTTATCCCGAAACAGCTGTCACAATTCTCCGGGCGTGTTTTGTTGTCGGTCCCGGATTTAACAATCCCCTGGCCCGCTATCTTCAGAAGCGCTTTGTTTTTCTGCCCAGAAATACAAAACCCCTGCAGTATGTCCATGAGGATGATCTGATCCGTGCTATTTGCCTGCTGATGGAAAAAAGGGAGGCGGGTATTTATAATGTGGCCGCTGACGGCTTAATGAGCTTTGAAGAAATGGTGAGCATTCTTGGAAACAGAACGATTTACCTCCCCTTTTTCGTTATGTACTATTTAAACCAGATTGCCTGGTCTCTGCGGATCACCTTTCTCAGCGAGTTTCCAAGCCCTAATATGAACATGCTCCGTTATCCGTGGTGGGCAGAAAATAAAAAACTCAAAACAGAATTGGGTTTTAATTTTCAGTACACAACCGAAGAAGCTTTCAGGGACTTTGCCGCCCATGTCCGGAAGCTGAAAAAACAGGACATAAAAAGCGCTTCAAATTGATAATCAATGGGAAGCGGAATACGCGAATCAATCATTATTAAGATGTGACTTATGTTTTTGCCCGCGTCATCGGCTTACCTTCCTTTTTCCGTGAAGTGCGCTTTTTCTCCTCGATGATCCATCGCTCTTTTGCCGCAGGCGACAGCACAAGATATGTTATGGCTTCCTGAAAGGAGCAGATTGCCCATTCAGTAGAATGGCCTTCCTTGTCTAAATACCATCGAAAAGCAATCCCATGATAGATTGCAGATATGGATCTCGCGGTCGCTTCGGGATCAACGGGCCGGAAAAGCCCTTCTCGAACTCCCTCCTCGACAGCGGCTTGGAGAAGCATAATCCAGCCATTCACCCATTCGTGAAAGATCAGCCGGTAGGGCTCGTTATGAACGGCAAGCATCATGCAGTCAAAAATAAGCGGATAACCGGTATTGACATCGGGATCATCCCAGTTGAAAAGCCAGTCGAAAGAAAGGACTTTTGCAAGGGGATCTTTACAACTTTCTATTGTCTCTTTACTGCGTTTGAATATCCGGCCGAAAAAAGATCCATAGGCCGTTTCGAAGAGCTGATCTTTGGAAGAAAAGTAGTGAGCCACGCCTCCCTTGGAGAATCCTGCAGCCCTGGCAATTTCCTCCA
The DNA here is from genome assembly GCA_964400685.1 of uncultured Bacteriovoracaceae bacterium. Taxonomy (GTDB): domain Bacteria; phylum Desulfobacterota; class Desulfomonilia; order UBA1062; family UBA1062; genus DATCTV01. Next base: position 7,833 of record CAYNVT010000126.1, read on the forward strand.
TGGTGACATTGCTGCTGCCAGATCGGGACATCATGCGCAATGCCGCATCAATAATTCTTTCCCTGGCTAAAGTTTCCTTGTCTGTATTATTTCCCATGTCAGCTCCTTGCGATCTTCAAATAAATCAGGGTATTCACCGGAATGACGAATAGGGGTGTTATGCCAAGCTCTCGATATGACATACTCTCCCGGCATGGCATATGAGATGATCCGGTACGGGCAAAACTTAGTAGAACTGCCGCTTTAATGTCAATCGAATATTTTTATCTCTCATTTCTATTTCATTCTTGAGGCAAAGGGTTAAACGGCATATAATATTTCCGCTATTTGATCATGAGGAGGTATGACCATGGCGACGGAAAAAAAGTTGATCGGTAAGGTCTCCCACTACTTCAGCAAGATCAGTGTTGCAGGAATCCAGCTTATCGAATCGCTTGCAGTCGGCGATAAAATATCCATCGAAGGTGCGACAACAAAATTTGAAGAAATCATCGACTCCATGCAGATCGATAATGCAACCGTAACCCTTGCCAAAGCAGGCGACAACATCGGTATAAAAGTCAAAGACAAGACCCGGGTTGGAGACGACGTATTTCTCATCACGGAATAATCAGTTCTTGAGACGCGGACAGCAGATATCATCATTTCATACATTGCATATAATTTAAACTCTTTGATTATCGCCGACGCGTCTCTGACAGCAACCTGCAGTTGCCGAAAAAACTTCCGGTCCGGCAAGCCTTACTGAAAGCCCCGGAGATTTAAAAAAATTCAGGTCAACACCGGCAGCTCCACCCGGTGCCCGGTTACATTGTCCTGTACCGTGAAGAGCAGTAACGTCGATCCGCCCGTAAAAAGATTTATCGAAGGTGTCATCGAGCATATGTTTAATTTGAGATAAGTTTATTGGAGGGAATGGTATGAAGATTATTTTCAATGCAGGTTTGTTGATGATAATTCTATTTGCTTTAGGGTGTGCCAATCAAGATCTCAGCCTGGCTGTTAAGTACGGCAATGCAGAATTGGCAAGAAAGGCGGTAGCGGCCCACGCCGATGTGAATGCAAAAGATGATTCGGGTTATACGCTGCTTCAGACTGCTATTACTAAGAAATGCAACGTTGAAATCGTCAAGATCCTCGTTGAAAACGGTGCGGACGTGAAGGTCAAGAATAACGATGGGGATACCCCGCTTTATGGGAGCTGGGACCTGGGAGTTTTCAGACTTCTCATTGAAAAGGGCGCTGATGTCAATGCGAAAGGATTTAATGGTCGAACTCCGCTTCATTACTGTCATGGTGTTGAAAAAATAGAACTTCTTATTGCCAATGGGGCAGATGTAAACGCCTTAGACAATAAAGATAGAACCCCGCTTTATAATTATATAGTAAATTTTCAGAAATCTTTAGAACTATATCAGTCTCTACATATTAGCGGCAAAGAATTATTTACATTCCTGAAGAACGATGCAGAAATAAGACCATATCAAAAAGAAGTGGCCAAGGTCTACATTGCAAATGACGCCAGCATGGAAAATATTAATTCGGGCGCCCCGCTACCCCTGTTTGATGCCAATGAGCACGAGCCCTTTTCGGGAGACGGCAATGTCAGGGTGGAAGGTAGATTTCCCGAGTCTATGGGAGACCCTGTGGTGGTTATACTTTGTCCGGATACGTCTTTCTACCGTCAAGCCGGCTATTTCAGGGCTGTGAGAAATAATGACTATAAAAGACTGGTCCGCAAGGTCCCGGTTGGAAAGGACCGCATGTTCGCGTTCGAAAAGGTTCCGGCTGGAAAATATGCAGTAATGTACAGGGGAATCGGACAGGAGAAAAAGACCGAAAAAATATTTTATAGTTCCGGAGGACTTACCAATATCACGGTGATATCTCCTGACGGCAGGACGGTTTCAAATACCGCCCCTAAGGAAGTTATAGATTTTGAATACAACCAGATGGTAGTACTTGATGCGCAAACACTGGTAACAATTCCCCTGTCCGCAAAAAAAATAACGGTAGTAAAATAAAAAGAATTATTGCCGATGTCATTTCCAAAGCGCGGGCGCAAGGAGCCCCTTTGAATCAGTCTCTCTAGGGACGCCTATTCGATTATCTGTTTCCATTCGTGACTGGATCCGGTCTTATTATCCGGCAGGAATCCAGCTCAATCCAAACGAAAGTGACAGATAAATCTGCTCAGCAAAACCTTTAGCGGGAAGACCCAAATATCGCTTGACAATTAATGAATAAATGAACATTTTGTTCTTATGTTCATTTTAATCATAAACCGTCTGTTCGGGGAGAATCATGAAAAGTAAAGCAGGCCCGCTGAAAGAGGATAAACTGAACCTTATTTACAGGACGGCTTTGCGGCTGTTTTCAGAGTACGGGTTCAAGAAGACAACCGTTGAAGATATCGCCAATGAGCTGGGCATGGTCAAGGGAAACCTTTATCTCTATGTAAAAAACAAAAAGGAGCTCTACGAGAAGGCTATTGAATACGCGCTGGTCAACTGGCAGGTGCGGGTCATCGAGGCCATGAAGGACATCGATGACTTCACCAGACGCTTCGAGATCATGTGCGTTAGCTCTTATGAATATCTTCAGGAGGATAAACATCTGAGGAAGCTGGCCATAAAGGACCCTGGCATATTCAGCATCTATCCCGGAAAGGACAGGTTCGGCAAAGTCAACAGGGATTCCCTTGAAATGCTGAAAGACCTGCTCAAGCAGGGGGTTGAAAAGGGCGAGTTCATCGAGATGGATATTGAAAGCACGGCCAAGGCCATCTTCTCAGTCTACAATATGTTCATCATAAAGACCTATGTTGAGTCTGAAAGAAAAGAGGTGGAAAAAATGTTTCACGCCTCTCTGAAAGTCATAGTACGCGGATTGAAGAGCGAGAAAGACTAAAACCGATTGATTCAAGGAGGTGATCAGTGATTGAATGGCCGCTGTCTGATTGGAAGGTCATGCAGGATGTTCACGATATGGGGGAGAAACTGGAACTATTCTCACCGCAATGGGATTCGACATTTATAGGCGCTCAGATATCGGAATGGGAGCCGATAGAAAAGCTCAAGCACCTTCAGCTCATCTTTTCGGACAGCCCGTATTACGGAAGGGAGCTCAGGTACTTCAATCAGGCGCCGTGGTGGTACAGGAACGACTTCACCCTGCCGGATGACAGTGAGGACATGTCATGGGTGATCCGGTTCACGGCTGTGGACTATTTCTGCAGGGTCTGGATCAACGGCATCCTGCTTGGGGATCACGAGGGCTATTTCGCCCCATTCGAATACGATATCAGCAGCCATCTCGACAGGAAGGGACCGAACACCCTGGTGGTAAAGGTCTGGTCCCCCTGGGACGATACGATCCTTCCCGGCATGGAAATAGGCAGGGTGCTTGCAGTGGAAAGAAACCTCATCAAGGGGATGTACGAGCACGGCGACACGCTCATTCAGAGAGACGTGAACCCTGTCGGAATATGGAGCGACGTGTTCCTGATCGGATATGAATCATGCAGGATTGCGGGCAATTCGCGTATAATGACTGAGCTTAATGATGACATGAAAAGCGCCCGCATCAAGGCCCTTGTAGCAGTTGAAAGCCCTGTCGAAACAACCCGGATGGAAATAGGCCTCACTCTGATATCGCTTTTGAACGGCCGTAAAGTCGCATCTCAAAGCATCAAAATTGACCTCATTCGGGGAAAGAATGAGATCAAACTGGAGGTCGGGATAGAAAACCCCCAGCTCTGGAACTTGTGGGACAGGGGCAGGCCGGACCTTTACAGGGCTGATTTCACGATACGAAAAGGGGATGCCGTCCTTGACAAAAAATCCGTACGCTTCGGCGTGCGGAAGGTCACCCTTGAGCGCAGCAAGGAAAAAACCCGTTTCAGCATCAACGGAGAAGAGGTCTTTATAAGAGGCACCACATATCTGCCCGACGTCTATCTGTCCGCGGTGGCAAAAGAGCAGTACACGAAAGACCTGATGAGCATAAAAGCGCTCGGCTTCAATGCCGTCCGTGTGCATGTGAATGTGCAGAAGAAAGAGTTTTATGATCTGTGCGATGAAATGGGCCTCGCCGTGATCCAGGACTCCGACGTCAACTGGGTGTGCCCGACGACGCCGGAGTTTGCAGAAAGGGCGGTATCAATTTTCACTGACATGGTCATTATGCTTTACAACCACCCTTCGATAATCACCTGGATCTGTCTGAATGAGCCGGATGTATGGCGCACCTTCATCAATGCCGCCCCGGGTGAACTTCATAAGTCCATGACGGATGATTATCCGGGTCCTCAACTGGTTGAGGTAGTGAAGCGCCTCGATCCTTCGCGGCCTTATATAAAAGGCTCCTACTGCAAAGAGGACCTTGAAAGCGGGGACAGCCACAATTATGTCGGGTCCCTTTACGGCGAGGAGACGCACTACACGGATATTCTCTCCATGGATAAGGAAAAGTTCAACACCGAATTCGGATTTGATGCGCCGGGATGCAGGGAAAACCTGTCACGCT
>CAYNVT010000127.1:0-10762 GCA_964400685.1 uncultured Bacteriovoracaceae bacterium
GTCATTGACAGGCAGTTCCGCCTTTTTTGTAATATTCCACGAACCAGTCACCGTTCCGCCTGGGACGCTCACAAGGTTCAGCTTCAAAATGCATTGATTCATTGAACCGCCAAGGGGCTGTATCCTTATGCTTCCCGAAATAAGAAGGTCGGCCTTGAACAATGCCGCAATCGTTATCGGAATTGCACCTGCCGCCCTTGATTCAGGCGCTTCCATGAATACGTTTTCTCCCCACTGGGAAAGCTCCGTTGCAAGCCTTGATTCAAAACCGGAATATTTCTTATTTCCTGTAGCATTCCACCATTCACGGTTTTTTTCGCCTGGGGCGGTTGTTGTTACTGCAAGCATGATCCTGGGCCTGAACTCGGCTGGTATATCGAATTTGTTTGCTGTAATCCACTGCTTAAGGAAGTCGTCTCTTACGGTGAATTCATAGGTGGCATAGACGACATTAGCCTGCCTGTTTCTTGAAACAAGCCTTATAACTGTGGCATCCTGCATACCCCTTTCCGATATGATCACGGGAAGCTTGTTCAAAACGGCATAGGCTGAACTCTGAGGGACGAGCTTGAGGGCATGCTGCGTTATAGCCTTTGAATAGGCGTCCTGTTTAGCCGCCTCTTCAGCCTTTTGGATACTGGGGCTGTTGATTATTCCAGTTCCCTGAGACGTAAGAGTTATTTCGGCAGAGTAGGAAGGTAAGGCTGTTAACAGACAGGCGGCCAGAATGATGGCCGCCCTCAGACTCTTTGTCAATGTCATCCTGCGAGGAAATCCTTAAGCTTGGAGTTTACCTCCAGCGGTTCGATGCTTGCCACGGCGTGCTTGTAAATAAGGACGGGCTTGTCTGTCTGCAGCAATATGCAGAACGGGTCAAAACTTTTGACGTGCCCTTCCATTTTTACATTATCGAGAAGCGTTATCACGATTGATACCCTTTCTTTGCGAGCCTGATTTAAAAACTGGTCCTGTACATTGAATACAACTTTTGCCATAACAATCTCCTTGTCTTAATAGATTGTATTAAACGCTTTTCTTCTATTCATCAAGCGCCCAACAAAATCAAGATATTTTATTATTTTTATGAAAGTATATGTCGGCGATTCATGATTTTATCTTTAATCGAAAATATTTTTTTATCAGGTTTACATGTCCGGACAAGATTTATAAAATGTCATCATGGATGGAATTAAACGTATCGATGAGCTGAAAAAAATCATAAATCACCATAATTATCAATATTATGTGATCGATTCGCCGGAGATATCGGACGGCGAATATGATTGTCTGATGAGGGAACTCATCACCCTTGAAGATATTCATCCTGAAATGATTACCAGCGACTCTCCCACTCAAAGGGTGGGGGCCGCGCCTCTTGCGGAATTTGCACCGATGAACCACAGGATACCCCTCTTAAGCATAGACAATGCGATGGATAAAGACGAATTAAGGGCTTTTCATGAAAGGGTGCGGAAGTGGCTTGGTATATCAGATATTTCTTATTGCTGCGAACCGAAATTCGACGGTCTTGCGGTTGAGCTTGTCTATGAAAGGGGGGTATTTGTAAGAGGCGGGACCCGCGGTGACGGCGTAGCAGGGGAGGATGTCACACATAATCTGAGAACCATTAAAAGCATACCACTGAAGGTAGACATAAAGGGCAGTGACCTGCTGGAAGTCAGGGGTGAAGTTGTAATGCTTAAAAGTGCGTTCAAGGCCCTTAATGAAGACCGCATGGAAAAAGGCGAAGCTGTTTTCGCAAACCCGAGGAATGCGGCGGCAGGGTCATTGAGACAGCTGAACCCGCGCATAACTGCCCAGCGCTCGCTCGTGTTCTATGCATATGGGGTTTCTGAACCGTCCGGTTTGTCGGATTCCCAGTTCAGGGTGCTCGACATACTTTCCGGGGCGGGGTTCAGGGTCAACAATGAACGCAGGGTATGCACCGGACTTGATGAAGTCATTGCATATATCAACCACATGAATGATATCAGGGAAAGCCTGCCTTACGAGATGGATGGCGTAGTTGTTAAAGTTGACAGCATGAATTATCAGGAGAATCTGGGTGTAAAGGCAAAATCACCGCGCTGGGTCATTGCGTTCAAATTTCCTCCCACTCAGGCTACGACAATTCTCAGAAACATAGACGTGCAGGTAGGGCGCACCGGAGTGCTGACTCCTGTCGCAATACTTGAGCCTGTGCATGTAGGAGGTGTGACGGTAAGCAGGGCCACTCTTCACAACCTCGATGAAATAAAAAGAAAAGGCCTGATGATTGGCGATACTGTTCTGATTCAGCGAGCCGGTGACGTAATTCCTGAAGTCGTATCCCCAATCATTTCAAAAAGGGACGGGACACAGTTGGATTTCAAGATGCCTGAAAACTGTCCTGTGTGCGGCTCTCTTGTCGAGATCGAAGGGGTTTTCTACAGGTGCATCAATATGTCGTGTCCTGCGATTATCAAGGAGAGGCTATACCACTTTGCGTCAAAAGACGCCTTTGACATAGAAGGTTTGGGCGGCAGGATAGTTGAGCAGATAGTGGATGTGCTTCACGTGAGTGACGCTTCAGGGCTTTTTGCCCTTACGAAAGATGACCTGCTCAGACTGGAAGGATTTGCCGAGATCTCAGCCAACAACCTTCTTTCTGCGATTTCTTCGCGGAAAACAATATCTCTTAACAGGTTCATATACGCGCTCGGAATAAGACATGTCGGGACCACGACCGCTTCCGACCTTGCAAGACGGTTCGAATCTCTTGATGATCTTATGGCTGCCGGAACTGACGAGCTTTCTTCTGTCAGAGGAATAGGCACTGAGGTTGCGGCTTCCATTCACAATTTTTTCAGCAACAACGATAATCAAGCAGAGATCGGAAGGCTTCTTGATGCAGGTGTCTTGCCGGTCAATGATAATATCGCGTCTGCTGTTTCGCATTCTTTAATATCAGGCAAAAGGATTTGCTTTACAGGGACACTGGAAAAGATGCCGCGCTCGGAGGCGAAGAAAATGGCTGAGGCGCTTGGAGCAATAGTAGTCGATTCCGTGGGAAAACAGCTCGATTATCTTGTTGCGGGAGCGGAGCCAGGTTCAAAACTGGATAAGGCAATCAAGCTCGGGATAGCGATTCTGGACGAAGCCGGGTTCCTTGATATTGTAGAGGGCAAGGTATGAAAGCCATTCAGATTAATGTCTCTGGAAGGGTTCAGGGCGTGTGCTTCAGGGCAAGCACCCGGGACGAGGCCAGAAGGATCGGGGTAACAGGCTGGGTAAGAAATCTCTCAGACGGTACTGTCGAAGTATTGGCGCAGGGACCGGAAGATAAGTTGAACGGACTCCTTTCATGGTGCTATCAGGGCCCTCCCGGTGCATATGTCACAGGTGTTGATTATGTCGAGGTTCCTGCTGACCCTTCATTGAACACATTCAGCATCAGGTATTGACAGGTATCAGGAATCAAAGAGGATATTCAGGAGAAAACCCACGATGGACATTAGTATTGCAGCGAGAAAAGCGGTCCAGAAGTCAGCCACCTGAAAACCGTTAACCAGTTTGGATGCCAGTATGATCATAACGGCATTTATTACAAAGGTAAAAAGCCCGAGTGTGAGTATGTTTATAGGAAGGGTCAGGATAATCAAAAACCATCTCAGTGTGGCATTCAAAAGGCCTATCACGAGTGCGGCCACGAGAAGTGTCCAGCCGCTGTCAATGTTGATGCCTTTTATCAGTTTTGCAGCAACCGCAAGCGAAATAGCAGACACTACCCATTTGATTAGAAAATTTGTCATGAAAATAATTTTATATCAAATTTACACCCGGGTAAACTGATATTAAAAATCTCTTTACAAATACTTTATGTTAGTTATTAATATTACTTTAAGAAAGCCGATTTCCTAGGGGAAGAATCGGCAGGCAGCTAGAATCTGTATGGCATCTAAACTGAACAATGCAATGCAGGTTTATTTATTAATTTTTATCGGAGGTAAACGTCATGAAGAGAGTTACAGTTTGTTTGCTGTCGGTAATGGTTTTTTTCGGAAGCATCTCCCTGGCATATGTCCCTGATGATCCCGATTTCAAGAAACAAATCGAGCTCTTCGGTCCCGAAAGCACTGAAACTTATATTGAATATTCCCTGAAATATAAAGATAACGACTCCAGAAATCCCAAACACAAAAAAGGGGATTCTCAGCCCTCAGGCTCTTCAGTCGATCTTGCCTGGGACATAGAGAAAGGCGATCCGTCCATTGTAATCGCGATCCTTGATACTGGGGCTGTGTGGAGTAATGATGATCTCCGTTATAAATGGAATCTCAACAAGGGAGAGCTGTTCAATTATGCCCCGGATTGGGACCCTGTATCATTTGCACCTGTATGGGAAGTGGAATGGATCCTGATCAAAAACGATGATGGAAATCTCATTTGGGTTGATAAAATCGGAGACGATAAAATCGCCGATGGTGTTTTCAATGTAAAGGATTATGAATATGCGGTAATGAGTCTTAACTCAAAGAAACCGGCACATATCCACCGGCTTGCAAAGTATATGGATGAAAATAACATTTCCAAACTTACACCTCAGCATCTCATCAGGTTTTTTTCTGACGGAATAGATGACGACAACAATGGCTTTATTGACGATATATGCGGCTGGGACTTTTTTGAAGACGACAATGACCCCGAGGATGTATCCAGTTATTCTGCTGCAAAGGAGCATGGAAACGGCCAGGCAGAAGGCGCCGGTGCCGAGCAGGACAACGGTATAGAAGGCTCAGGGGTCTGTCCTGACTGTATGCTGATGCCTCTAAAGACCTGGGATTCCTTTGTTCAGGATACCAATTACTTCGGCATCGGGTCATTATATGCGGCAAGGAACGGGGCGAATGTACTTGAGGGCGCACTGGGAGGACTCAATAACTCCGGTATATGCAAGGCCGCTTTTAAGGAGGCCTATGACAAATGGGGGCTTGTTCTGTTCATGGTATCATCTGATATCAACAGCGCCAACCATAATTTCCCGACTTACCTCAATGAACCCATATACTGTTCAGGCACGGTCTCCGATGCCAACCCAATCCCGGATAATATTTTAAAGCCCACTACTTATTTCAGGAATTCAAACCTCTGCCAGTTCGGAGGGAAAAATCAGATCAATTTTGAAGTACAGTCAGGGTCTCAATCGACGGCTCTGTCATCTGGTGCAGGCGGCCTTCTTATTTCGCATGCAAAAAAGATGAGGGCTACTGAGGAGGGTAGAGAAAAACTGGGTATCCTTCATGACTATACAAACGGTATGCCGCTACATCCAGATCAGATCAAGCAGCTCATAACTCTGACATGCGAAGATGTTCTGCCTGAAAACGGAGGTTCAATAGGTGAGCCTGACGCATCCCAGTTTGCCTGGGACCAGCATTTCGGTTACGGCAGGGTGAATCTTTACCATGCCATCAAGGCCCTTGATGAAGGACTTATCCCGCCGGTTGTCAGGATCACATCACCTTCCTGGAACCATTACCTTGATCCGCGCAAGGACAGGCTCATAATCAGGGGAGATGTTCTGCCGGGCAAAAACGGCAACTCAGGCTGGATAATCGAGGCTGCCCAGGGAATCGAACCCCTTGAAGATGAATTCACCGTGATAGCAAGGGGCAATTCGACTGGCCCTGACATCGAGCTTGCAAATCTAGACATGAGCGTCATCAAAGGAATATTTAATCCCGGGATGGATTTTTCATATTATCCGAATACCCCTGACGGCAAGCTTCCGACAGAAGCAAATATACAGGCGAACAGGCATATTTTCACAATAAGAATAAGGGCTAATGAACAGATGGATGCGAGCTATTATTATCCTTACCTTTATCCAGAGGACAGGAGGACGATGTTCATTCATGAAGACAAGACGCTTCATGAGGGCTGGCCTAAGTATATAGGGGTCGGAGGAGATGCATCTCCCAGATTTGACGACCTTGACGGTGACAATCTGAAAGAGGTTATTATCGCTACATCCGACGGAAGGATACTGATATTCAGACATGATGGCACGCCATATACAGTAAGAGGCAAGGTTATCGAATTTGCTGCCGATGAATTTGCATTATCGGCAAGGCATAATATGAGGATAGAAGGCGTTCCTTTCAGACAGACGTTCGTTACACCTGCCATCGATGATATCGATAATGACGGGATCAAGGAAATAGTGGGTGTTGCCGGTGAAAAGGTGTACTGCTTCAAGTCAACAGGCGAGAGCCAGTTCACCCCGAAAGATTTCAGCGCCAATTTTTATAAGGATGTAGCGGACGGGGAGCTGAGTGAAGATAATCCCCTTGGTGCGGGTGCCATGGCTGCGCCCGTTCTGTTTGATCTGGATGATGACGGTAAAAAAGAGATTATAGTCGGAAGCGGAGACCAGAGGCTTTACGCATGGCATTCAGACGGTTCGACAGTAAGGGGATGGCCGGTTTATGCAAAGGCAAATTCCGTAGGGGGCAAAATTATTTATTCACCATGCGTGGCCGATATCAACGGCGACGGCAAACCTGAGCTGATAGTAGCAACAAACGAAGCTGTGCCACGCAGCGGTAAAACATCACTTGATTTGAGCAATGTTCCGTCAGCGTTCTTGCCGTTTGTAATGGATGTTGTCAGCAGCTTTATCTCAAAGAACTGCATGGTCTATGCAATCCGGAACACAGGCGCCTTGAACGGCATGGGCGGACAGAGGGCAGACAGTACAGCATTCATGTCAGGATGGCCTGTGGCGGTCGAATCGCTCATGCCTGACATCCTGCCTCAGCTGGGACCTTCCGCAAAACCGTGCGCATTCGACTATGACAATGACGGTTCCGATGAAATCGTTGCATCCTTTACAGCAGCAAAGACAACACTTATTGGCGGCAATGGTAAAGTTATAAAAGAAATGGATCAGGGACCGATGGGCAAAAATGCGGTTGGAATTCATGACAGGTCACTGGCTCTCAACTTCTTTGACAGCAGTGCTCTCGGCGACATCAATGGTGACGGCAAACCTGAGATTATCAAAGGGGGCGTCACGCTTCTTGGAGCTGCAAACCTGGGGCTGGCGGGTATGAATCTTCCTTATAATCAGATTATCCAGGTATGGGATCCCAAGACCGGCAAGTTCCTTGACTCATTCCCGCGGACGATCGACGACTATGTCATGTATTCAGAGCCTGCTGCGGCAGATGTGGACGGAGACGCGATACCTGATATAATTTCCGGCTCAGGTCTTTATCTGGTTCATGCATTCGGTTCTAACGGTATGGATAAGAAAGGATTTCCGAAGCTTGCAGCAGGATGGGTGATGACGACGCCGGCAGCCGACGATATTGATGATGACGGTCTGAATGAACTTGCAGTTGTGACAAGGGAAGGGTGGATATTCGTCTGGGATACCAACGGTAAATACAGTGAAAAGCCATCATGGCCCACATACGGACATGACAACATGACGACGTCCAACCTTAAACATGACGGGATTGCACCTGCTGCGGTAACCTCGTATAAATGGGAAGAGGGAGAGTTGCTGTTCAAATCCCCGGGGGATGACGGTTTTAACGGGAAAGCCAGGTCTATGAGCATATATGGCTATTCTGAACCGATCAACCTGGGCAATATCTTAAATGCCACACTTGTAAAACAGATTACACCCATCACTGGCGGAAAGACCGTCTATGTGAAGATGTCAGATGACTACGAATGTTATGCCGTTATTACGAAAGATGAGGCTGGGAACACTTCCCAGCTGCCGATATCGGGTGGCATAGGTGGTGACGGCAAGCTTGTAATTGATGAGGGTGTTTCAACTGATGACGGTGGAGGTGGTGGAGGATTGTGCTTTATCAATTCAGCTGTCAGCCTGTAAAAAAAGAGGGAGGCGTAAAAGCCTCCCTCTTCAATTAAGTTATGGAATCGGAAAAAATAGCACAAGGGATATACATGGTCGGAGGGGCGGATATTTCAAGTCCTGAAGATGCATCCGTATTTATAATAGATTGCGGAGATGAACTCTGCATGATCGACTGCGGTGCTGGAAAAAGCGCTGAGTGCATTATCGAAAATATTGAAGAAACCGGCCTTGACCCTTCAAGGTTATCCAGCCTTTTGCTTACACACTGCCATGTAGATCATATCGGCGCGCTCACATTCTTCAGAGAAAAGTATCAGCTCAAGGTGTATTCGCACGACCTGGATTCCGATTCGATTGAATCGGGAGACCCCAGGAAAACCGCTTCAACATGGTATGGCGTCAGGCTGCCCAGGACCAGGGTCGATTTCAGACTCGAAGGGCCCGCCGGAATAATTGATATCGGAAACAGAAAAATAAACTGGCTTCATACCCCCGGGCATACGCCAGGCTCGATCGTTTTTTATATTGATATTCCGGAGCAGAGGGTTCTCTTCGGCCAGGATATTCACGGGCCGTTTCATGCAGACTTCGATTCCGACATTTCAATGTGGAGAGAATCCATGGAGAAAGTTACAGCGCTCGAATCAGACATCCTCTGCGAAGGACATTTCGGAATAATCAAACCGGCGGATAGGATTAAGAGATACATTCGAGGCTATCTGGACACTTATGCCGGATAAAGGGTTTTCTCTTTAGAGTAATTTCAACTGGATTTCAAACAGATTAATTAATAGTATCTTCTTACTACAAGACTATGTAGAGAAGGAGAAATTATGGACAGGTCGTATAATATCGCTGTGTTTCCGGGTGACGGGACAGGCCCCGAAGTTGTCGCGGAAGGGATAAAGGTTCTTGATGCAGTTGCAGCGGTTGAAGGTATTAAAATAAACTTTACGAAATTTGATTTCGGGGGGGAAAGGTTTTTAAAGACAGGCGAAATTCTCCCCGAAGGCTTAATCGATGAGCTCAGAAAATTCGACGCCATCTACCTTGGAGCAATTGGTCATCCTGATGTTAAACCGGGAATTCTCGAAAAGGGGATACTCTTGAAATTGAGGTTTGAACTGGATCAGTACATCAATCTAAGGCCGGTGAAATTATATCCGAATGTTGAAACGCCGCTTAGAGATAAGGGACCTGCCGACATCGATTATACTGTTATAAGGGAAAATTCCGGCGGCCTCTATTCCGGCATGGGCGGCGTCTCAATGAAGGGGACCATTCATGAAATCGCAGTCGAGCAGATGGTTTACAACTATTTCCAGGTTGAAAGGTGTCTGAGGTATGCATTCGAATATACGAGAAAACATTCCAGGCGCAAAACGCTTGCGCTTGTGGGAAAGACCAATGTGCTCACAAATGTATTCGGACTCTGGGAAAGGGTATTCAATGAGATGGGAGACACTGAGTACTCTGATATAAAACGTGAATATTACCATGTGGATGCGACATGCCTGTATATGGTCTCTAACCCCGAGATGTTTGATGTGATCGTCACGGAAAACATGTTCGGGGATATAATCACGGACCTGGCAGCCATAACACAGGGCGGGCTCGGCATCGCAGCTGGCGGAAACATCAACCCGCACGGTGTGAGCCTGTTCGAGCCTATAGGCGGTACGGCCCCTATGTGGACGGGCAGGAATGCAATCAATCCCCTTGCTGCAATCGGGGCTGCTCAGATGATGATTAAATTCCTCGGTGAGGACAAGTCTGCTGCAAGGATTGAAAGTGCCGTCATGAAGGTTATAGCCAAAGACATGAAATCGCAGTATGCAGGCCAGATGGGTATAACGACAAATGAGGTTGGAGACAGGGTTGCCTGTTATGCTTCAGAATAAGAAAGGTGGTAAAAGATGAAAAGAAAAGAAATTATTTGTGTTGTTTTATGTACAGTCATGATCCTGGTTTCGGCATGTTCCCTTATCAAAACACCTGTGCCTGTGGAGGTGATTCCCCCAAAGCCTGCTAAAATTGCCCTTGTCCTTGGTGCCGGTGCAGCAAAGGGATTTGCACATATCGGGGTATTCAAGGTGATGGAAGCCAATAAAATACCGATCGATTTTATAATAGGTACAAGTGCAGGAAGTGTTGCAGGGGCCTTTTATGCCTATGGTTACAAGGCCTATGACCTTCAGTCTCTGGCCATGAAAGTGGAGAAAAGCGACGTAGTTGACCTGACATTTCCCAAGAACGGCTTTATAAAAGGCGAAAAACTGGAGAATTTTATTAACAAAAGCCTTAACAACACACCAATCGATAAGATGAAGAAGAAATTTTATGTTGTTACAACCGACCTTATGACTGGAGAAGAAGTCGTATTCACCTCGGGCAATACCGGAATGGCTGTCAGGGCAAGCGCCTCTGTTCCTGGAATCTTCCAGCCAGTGAATATCTCAGGAAGGACCTATGTCGACGGAGGAGTGGTAAGCCCGGTTGCTGTGGATGTAGCCAGAAGGATAGGAGCCGATGTGGTTATTGCCGTTGACATCTCAGGCGGGGTAGCCAAAGCAGTGCCTGAAGGAATCATGGATACTATACTCCAGTCAATAGACATCATGTATGCGAAAATATCCATGTATCAGCTTAAAAATGCAGATGTGGTCATCAGGCCTAAGGTCGGTTATATAGGTTCCGCGGAGTTGGAAAAAAGACATGAAGCAATTCTTGAAGGAGAGAAAGCGGCACAAGCCGCCCTTCCTCAGATTCTGTCCATCATTGATAAACTGAGGAGCCAGGGGAGGATTCAATAGAGGTTGATACTCATGGACAACGGCCGGTTCATATTCGAGGGTCATCCGGATGATCTTTTCTCGGATACGATGGAGT
>CAYNVT010000127.1:10772-12251 GCA_964400685.1 uncultured Bacteriovoracaceae bacterium
CTCCGTATAAAGGCGTTTCTTGCAAAGGTAATCTGATCGGGTTTTTAATAAAATTCAAGGAGTTTACAATGAAGCATGCAATCGGAAGGATATTCATTTTATCTGTTGCAATAGCCCTCATCTCCGCCTGTGCGCATACCGGCAAGGTGGAACAGTATCCGAAGGTCGATCCCGTTAAGGTTGACAGAGACCTCGCATTAAAGCACCTGAGCGAGGCTGTACAGTTCAAGACAGTATCCCCGGAAGAGGGGAAGCCGTTCGATGACAAGCCTTTCCTTGACATGCAGAAATGGATGAAAACCGCATTTCCCCTGGTAAATAAAAACCTGAATGTCGAGGTGATAAACAAATACGCGCTTCTGTTCAAGTGGCAGGGCAGCAATCCATCATTAAAGCCCGTAATATTCATAGCTCATATGGATGTCGTGCCTGTTGAACCGGGGACGGAAAGCACCTGGAAATATCCGCCATACAGCGGTGCGATCGCGGAAGGTTTTGTATGGGGCAGGGGGTCTCAGGATGACAAGGCCTGTGTCACGGGTCTTCTGGAAACGATAGAAATACTTCTGAATCAGGGGTTGAAGCCTGAGCGAACGATATATCTCGGGTTCGGTTTTGATGAGGAGACCAGCGGCTATGGTGGGGCTGCAAAGATTGTTGAACGGCTCAAGGCCGAGGGTGTCACACCTGAATTTGTCCTTGACGAGGGAGGGGCGGTCAAAACAGACGGTTTCCCGGATATCGGCGTTAACTGCCCGATCGCAGGCATCGCCATAGGCGAGAAAGGTTACCTGACTTTGGATCTGATAGTAGAGGACAAGGGGGGACACTCTTCAGCGCCTGGTCAGCACGGTCCTGCCGGCATTCTGGCAAGGGCCATAACGAGGCTTGAAAACAACCAGTTCCCGGCCGACCTGAAGCTCGTCAAGACCATGATACTGCCGCTGACGCCGCAGATGCCGACTTCTCTGAGTCTGGTGCTGAACAATACCTGGCTGACCGGGCCTCTGGTAAAATCGATCCTGTCCGGCGACCCTTTCATGGATTCCATGCAGAGGACAACAATTGCTTTTACGATGCTTGAAGGCGGAGTTGCCGAGAATGTGCTTCCGCAGAAGGTGAGCGCCACTGTCAATTTCAGAATCAAATCGGGCGACACCGTGGAGTCGGTCATTGCAAGGACAAAGAAAGTTATTGATGATCCGCGCGTTAAAATCGAAGCAAGACCCGTCAAAAATGATCCCACACCTATTTCGAGCGTGACGTCAGCTGCTTATGAGCTGCTTGTCAAAACGACATGCCAGATACTGAAAGATGACCGTGCCCTGGTGTTTTCGCCTTACATCAACAACGGTGCGTCGGATTCGAGGTTCTACAAGGCGCTAACACCTGATGTATATGGATTCCTGCCCTTATATCTCACAGACGAGGAGATAGATACCGAACATTCATCGAACGAGCGCACCCCGGTAGATGCGT
>CAYNVT010000128.1:0-215 GCA_964400685.1 uncultured Bacteriovoracaceae bacterium
CTGAGTTTTAAAAGTATGCGTTTTATTCTTTTGTGCACTTAAAGTTCTTCACCCAGTTCAAAGCGGGCAAATCTCCTAACAACGCATTTCTCGCCCGTTTTTCCGATCAGCTCGTCAAGATACTGCTGGATAGTCCTGTCGGTATCTTTTACAAAGAGCTGCTCAAGCAGGCAGTTTTCTGAATAGAATTTGCCGACTTTTCCATCAACCATCTT
>CAYNVT010000128.1:225-12247 GCA_964400685.1 uncultured Bacteriovoracaceae bacterium
AATAACTTTTTCGGGTTTTCCCGTGGCCAGAGCCTGGTCTTTTAATATGGCTTTTTCTTTCTCGAGGACATCTGCCGGCACATCATCTCTGCTTACCCACAAGGGCTTCGCAGCTGCTATGTGCATTGACACGTCTTTCACGAATGCCTGGAAAGCATCTCCCTTTGCAACAAAATCGCTCTCGCAGTTGACTTCCAGAAGCACGCCCATTTTGCCGCCCAGATGAATATAACTTGTCACAGTTCCCTGTGATGCCGTTTTGCCTGCACGTTTGGTTGCTACTTCCATTCCTTTTTTCCTGAGAATTTCAACTGCCTTCTCGAAATCGCCGTTCGTCTCCACAAGCGCCTTTTTGCAGTCCATCATGCCGACGCCCGTCTTGTTTCTCAGTTTCATTACTATTTCTGATGTTATTTCCATTAAACGCCTCCGGATATTAATCTTCTATTGTGTTACGCCTCGTCAGCGTAAACCTCTTCAGCTGTCTCTTCTTTAACTATGATCTCCACACCTTCGGTAATGTCTTCAGTGCGGTCTTTTTTCTTTCTCTTTTTCTCTTCAGGTGTTGCAGTGAATTCAGCTTTTTCATCAGGTGCCATTCCCTGGAGCTTTTCATCGAAAATAGACGAACCCTCGAGTATCGAATCGGCTATCTTGGAGGTGAACAGCCGTATCGCTCTGATGGCGTCGTCATTGCCGGGGATGACATAATCAATCAGTGATGGGTCGCAGTTTGTGTCGACGATGGCCACTATCGGAATATTAAGCCTTCTTGCTTCACGAACTGCAATATATTCTCTGGACGGATCGACGATGAAAAGTACAGATGGCAGTTTCTCCATCATTTTGATGCCTGACAGTGATCTGTCCAGTTTCATCTTGTGCCTTTTCATGCTGATCTGTTCTTTTTTGGGGTAGTTGTTGATGGTATTGTTATCGATAATCATTTCAAGCCATTTCAGCTTCTCTATGCTCTTCCTTATTGTCGAAAAGTTTGTCAGGGTTCCGCCGAGCCACCTGTGGTTGACATAGAATGCATTGCATTTCTGGGATTCTTCCTCGATTGCATCCTGCGCCTGCTTCTTTGTTCCTACCATGAGGACTTTCCCTCCGCTGGCGGTGGCGGATTTGATGAATTCGCAGGCTGTGTCAAAGAGCTTTTCCGTTTTTTGAAGATCGATGATGTGAATGCCGTTACGTGCACCGAAAATATACGGTTTCATCAACGGGTTCCAACGGGGTGTCTGATGTCCGAAATGGACTCCTGCTTCCAGAAGTTGCTTCATACTTACTGCCGGCATAATGCCTCCTTTTGGTTTTTTTCCTCCGCCCCCAACAGATTCCCATCCATAAACGGACACCGTGAAACCTGTATTAAAGCCGGGCGTGTGTTATAGAGCAAGCCATTTAACATACAAGTTTTTCTCTTTCAAGGCCTTTTTGCTGTGATTTTAAACCCACAGGAGAAGGGCCTGAAAGTTAAGAAAACCTCTGCGCTTCAAGTAAATGGAATTAACACTATCCTGCCATATAATCAGGTGGTTGAATCATATTTTTACATATTATTGACTGAAGGCCTGCCTTTGTCATCCCAGCCGTATTCTTTCCAGTAGCCGCTCATAAGCGTATCAATGTCAACTGTGCGGCCCTTGTTCGCTCCTTCTGTGAGCTTCGGGATGCCTGCACACCGGTCTTTTATCCTGAACGAGACCGGATCGATCCCGTGCTTTACATTAAACGCCTGCTTGGTTGATTGAATACGGGCTCCGATTTTCATGTATTCATCCGCCGATTTGTTCCAACCAGTTGCTGCGTTCAGCCAGTCGAATGCGGGAACCCTTGTGCAGCCCATCATGGCGCCGAACCAGCACAGTCCGCTGGCATTTATGACATTCATATAGTCGCTGCAAGCCTTTGCCATACGAGCCTTTCTCTCATCCGCCACATATTTTGAATTTTTATGGTAAAGCGGTATCGGTCCTGGCATTCCTGATACACGTTTCCATAGCTGATACATTTCATAGGCAAGCTGCGAGCCTATCGTATGCCTTCCCGGTGTGGGCTCAGCGCTGTAGTGAAGGGCATAACCAGGGTCATTCCTGCTGTCGTGCATAGGAAGCTCCTGTCCTCCTGCCGTGATTGCATACTCTGAGCTCCCTTTGCCGATTTTCTCGGCAGCCTTTTTGGAGCCGTCAGCCAGGATATCGCCTATCCCTTTGCGCTCTGCCATCATCTCGGCGAGTTTTATTATGGAATCGCTGTTTCCCCATGCGAGATCAAGGCCTCCCATATCCTCTTTTGAAAGAATTCCTTTTTCGAAGCATTCCATTGCGAATGCTATTGTGCCGCCAGCAGAAATTGAATCCATTCCAGCTCGGTTCAGGTATTCGTTCAGGTAAAAAATGCTTTCAAGGTCGTCGTTCATCAGAAGTCCGCCCAGGGCAAGCACGGTCTCATATTCGGGTTTGTGTGTCTCAGAATATTTGCCGGTCATGGTGCAGATTCCTCCGCATCCGAGCGGACAGGAATAACAGTGATACTTTCTCTTTTCCCTGCCGATTATAAGATCGGCTCCTGTTTTGCGTGATTTTTCTCTGTTAAAATCGATAAGGCTTCCTTTCCAGTTTTTGACAGGAGAATCACCGGCTTCGAGAGAATACTGATTCTGAAATATGGTGCCCCATTTTGCCAGAAGCTGCTTGAAGAGGAATCCGTCCTGCATCATCTGTGTCGGCATTACACGCATCATTGAACCGACAAGGGGAAGGAACCATCCCCCTGGAAGAGGCATCTTAAGGTTGATGAATTTCAGGCTCTTGTCCGTCAGGCTTTTCATCTGAGATTTGTCGCTTACTTCGATGCGCTTCCTGCTGTCGAGGACGACCGCCTTGATCCTCTTCGAGCCCATGACTGCCCCGAGCCCGGAGCGCGCCGCTATCCTTCCCCTGTCATTGCATACACCAGAAATAAGCGACAGGCGTTCCCCGGCCGGACCTATCACTGCAACCTTTGCATTGCTGCCGTGCAATTCAATCAGTTCTTCTTCAGTCTCGACCGTATCTTTGCCCCAGTACAGGGAAGCATCTTTAAGTTCTGCCTGACCGTCTTTTATATATAGGTACACCGGCTTTTCGCTGATGCCTTTAAAAAATATGCCGTCATACCCCGAGCGTTTTATTGCAGGCGCGAATGTGCCGCCGCAGTTTGCGTCTCCCCATCCGCCTGTAAGTGGCGACTTGCCGACAACCATCCACCTGCCAGAAAAGATGCTGCCTGTGCCGGTTAAAAGTCCTGGAAGTATTCCGAGTATGTTGTCCGGGCCCAGAGGGTCGGCGCCGGCCGGGATTCTTTCATAGCAGATATGGGCGCCAAGCCCGAGCCCGGCTAGATATTTTTCATAAATGCTATCCGGTATTATTTCTTCTCTGATTTCACCCGATGTCAGATTGACCCAGAGAACCTTGCCCATAAATCCTTTTCCCATAACAGACCTCCTGAGATATTACTTGAAAAGTGGCGATAGCTGCTTGAATTCCGGTGTGCCGGCCTTTTCAAGAAGCATGAAGCTTATGGTTTCAGTCGGATAGATGACTGCACCTGCGTCCCTCATGGCGTTGGTTGCAGCAAGCCTGTCGGAAGCGTTTCTGGAAAGTACAGCATCCGATGCTACAACAGGGTTGTAACCTGCATCAATCAGGTCGAGGACGGTCTGAAGAACGCAGACATGCGTTTCGATGCCGGTTATGATTATATTTTCCTTACCCGCGTCAACTATGGCCTTCTTTACAGACTCCTCCCTGAAACAGCTGAAATAGAGTTTTTCCATCTTAGGCACATCATTTAAGAGTTCCGCAATTTCAGGTATAGTCGGTCCAAGACCTTTAGGATACTGTTCTGAAACGACAACAGTCATGCCGAAAGTTCCGGCTGTCTTTATAAGGATGGCATTATTCTTAACGAGTGCAGGTTTAAGCTCTTTTTCCATTACATTGAAGAGCCTTTCCTGGATGTCTATTACAACGAGCGCCGTATTATCAGGCCTTATAAAAAAATTGTTCATACTGCCTCCGGATGAATAATATTATCATATTATATTAACAGCATCTAAAAAAGATATAAATGACGACAGTTATGAGATTAGGGTTAAAAAGTAGTGAGAAATAACTGAAAACAATAAGGCAGCTTGACCCGGCATTACCTGATGGTGCATATATTATTCTGTTTAAATAATTACTGGTGAAATTCAGGAGATTATAATGACCGAACTTAAAAGAGTCCTTGGTCTTCCCACAGTGACATTCATTGCAATCGGCTTTACAATCGGCGGTGGCGTGTTCGTATTCACTGAAATCGTGCTCGGAATTGCTGGGGCCGCGATGCCTGTCGCCTATGCACTTGCAGTCATACCTGTTGTCATAACCATGCTCCCTCTGGCAATGCTGGGTTCGGCTATCCCGTGTACAGGCGCAAGCTACAAATACCCGAGCCGCATGGTATCGCCAAGGCTTGCATTTACCGGCATCTGGATTTACATACTTGCATCCTTCTTCGGGCAGATACCTCTTTACGCGGTAAGCTGTGCGAAATACGCATCTCTTTTTATGCCGGGATTGAACATTGAGCTTGTAGCAATCGGGCTGCTTACTTTTTTCTTTATTATAAACCTGCTCGGAATAGAGCTCGCAGCATGGATTCAGGGTGTAATGGTCCTTCTGCTTATCGCGGCGATGGTTTTTTTCGGAGTCAGAGGGATTGAAAACTTCCATCCGGAAAACTTCGCCGGCATGTTTGACAAGGGTATAGGAAAGCTTCTCCTGGGAACCGCACTTCTGACA
Organism: uncultured Bacteriovoracaceae bacterium; assembly: GCA_964400685.1. GTDB lineage: Bacteria > Desulfobacterota > Desulfomonilia > UBA1062 > UBA1062 > DATCTV01. The sequence goes on from CAYNVT010000128.1 coordinate 5,061, forward strand.
TTCACCTACCTGGGTTCAAACGGTATAATCGAACTGGGCGGCGAGATAAAGGAACCGGGCAAGGTTATCCCCAGGGCCCTCTTTATTGCGTTTCCGATTGTAATGGCTCTTTATCTCATGGTTGCCATAGCGACAACCGGGGCGCTGCCAATAAGCCAGATAGCCTGCACGAAAGACCCTCTGGGCGTTGTGAGCAGATCCATATGCGGCCATGCAGGCTTTATATTTTTCATATCATGCGGGGCTATTCTCGCGATCCTGACAACACTCAATGCGCTTTTCATGGTAGGCACAAAAAGCCTTTTCATGATTGTCAAAGACGGCATCGCGCCATCTTGGATGGGCAGTGTCAATAAAAGATTCGGCACCGCACATGTGCTGCTGGCTGTCATATGGGTTTTCTCGGTGCTGGGTGTGGCATTGAAGCTCCCCATTGAAACGCTTGCGGCATATTCATCTCTGGGCGGCATGATAATCTTCGTTCCGGTCATGATAGCTTCCATGAGATTGCCCAGGCTGTATCCCGAGGCCTATGAAAAGGCCTATTTCAAGCTCAAGGGGGTCTGGCTGTGGCTGTGCCCTGTCATAGGATTTGTAATGGTTGCGTTCTTCTGTCTGATAATACTGGTAGATCTTAAAGACTGGAGAAAGATAGTCTTTTTCCTTCTATTCGCAGTAACCGGTATCATATATTATGAATTGAGAAAGAAGAGCCTCTTGAAGAAGGGAATTAATATCGAAGATATCAAAGGGAGAAACGACCTTTATGAATAAACCTGTAATTTTTGAATCATATCCCGAAATCGAGGATAAATTACCCTGGATAACTCTTGGCGACTTTCCGACGCCTGTGCAACACGCCGAGAAAATCGGGCAGGGAAGGTTATGGATAAAGCGGGATGATAAGACCTCGACTGAATACGGCGGCAACAAGGTAAGGAAGCTCGAATTCGTGTTTGCCGATGCAATAAAGAAAGGCTGTGACCGTATAATCACGATGGGCGGCATTGGAACCAATCACGGTCTCGCAACGGCCGTATTCGCAAGAAGGCTCGGGCTTAAATGCACACTTGTTCTCTTCAAACAACCGGTCAATGAATATGTTAAGCGGAATATGCTCATGTTCTATAAATACGGGGCTGAAATGGTTTATGCAGGCAATATATTTAATTGCCTTGTACATCTGTTCATTTATCAGCAATTCAGGAAAGGAAAAGCATATCCCCTTTTTGCCGGAGGATCGTCGCCTGTAGGTACGCTCGGCTTCGTTAATGCGGCATTCGAACTCAAAAAGCAGATAGGCGAAGGGCTGATGCCAGAGCCTGACATAATCGTCTGTCCTCTTGGCTCAAACGGCACAATGGCAGGACTGTCGCTCGGGGTTCAGCTTGCAGGAATCAGCAGCCGGATTATCGGCGTAAGAGTCACGGAATCACACCTGGGCCCATTGCAGGCCTGTACTAAAGGTACTGTTACGGGCCTTATGAAAAAGGTCCTCATGCTTACAGGAATTAATTATTCAATCGATCAAAGCCGGTATGAGGTCATCGAATCCTATTTCGGGAAAGGTTACGGATATCCTACACCTGAGGGAATGAAGGCAATCGGAGTGATGAAAGAGTGCGAAGGCATAGGGCTCGAACCCACCTACACAGGTAAGACCTTTGCTGCGGTTCTTGACATGCTCGAAAGAGATGAATATTCAGGGAAAAAAATACTATACTGGCATACATACAACTCGGTCGATATGACTGAAAAGGCTGCTTCGGTTGATTATCATCTGCTGCCTGAACCTTTGCCAGGGTTTTTTATAAACAATTAATATGATATACTTTTAATATATGCCTCGGTATGCCGGACATATATTAATTGATTATACAGATGAGGAGGCCTGATATGAAAAACTTGTTTTTTATGGCGGGGTTGGTCGTAATCCTGATGATTTCCGGGTGCAGCAGCTCCAGCGATGACGACTCTACCGCTTCAGCAACTGAACAGACAGGTGGTCAGGTGAATCCGCCTGTTTTACATAACGACTGGGAAATAACCGGAAAAACGCCTCTGCTTAATGATGACGGTACACTCGCTGCATGGGGATGGGCACGTCATCCTCTCATGATATACAACAGAGAAAATCTCACGGCTGACCAGCAGAAGCGGCTCAAAGAATGGGACTTTTACAATGTCTACAATTCCGACTACAGCTTTGAAATCACCATGGCAGATATCACATGGATGGTTCTAATAACGATATCTCTGGTGGATTATAAGACAGGTGAGAATTTTTCGAATATGCGCATCCTGTTCAACACAGATTCATTGACGCCGCCGCTTAATCCCTATGAAGACAATATCTTCGATAAGGGCGGCGTATATTCCGCATTTACATATAAGGAAGGCATCAAGAAGCTTACCTTTGATTTCCCCAAATCAGCCCTTTTCGGGCCTGAGATAACAGGGGAGATAAGAATTCAGGACGATGCGGCCGATGACTCCCTGGCGACAGCGGCACCTTTCGACGAAGAAGGATTAAGCTTCTTCTATACCGACAAGGTTTTCGCAAAGAGGGCTTCGGGAAGCGTCTACGTCAAAGGAAAGGAGTATGTCTTCGAGGAAAGCGATTCCTATGCCGTCTTAGACTGGGGCCGGGGGGTATGGCCCGAGGAATTCGAGTGGGGCTGGGCCGTAGCATCCGGCGAGGTGAACGGCAAGATTCTGGGCTTCAACTTTGGATGGGGTGAAGAAAACGCGTCACGTTTCCAGGCAAGCGCCATTGTCTATGACGGCGTCGTCCACAAGATGGGCCCTATTGATTGGTATTACAATCCGGATGACATCATGCAGCCCTGGCATTTCAAGAGCGATGATGGCCGGTTCGATATAACAATGGAATGCGATTATGACCACTCGCAGTTTATAAACCTCGGGTTCTATTATATGAAAACCATACAGCCTAGGGGCAGGATGAGCGGCACTGTCGTGCTTGATAACGGGACCGTTCTCAAGGTCAAAGATATCCTTGGCTTTGCAGAACACTGTTTCCAGAAGTGGTGATTGCATATCCTTAAATGTAATAATTCGAAACTGGTCTGACATATATCCTCCCGGGAAGGTACGTCATTATCATACAATCCCGGGAGCTTAGACCTTGCGGTGATATGTTCAACAAAGGCGGACTTTATATTTCCTCTTACCAGCCTTTTGTGCTTAATTCATCGATTGTATAAATATTTCTTTGGCTCGGCTGGCCGTTATAGATCTGGGCAGCGATCGGATGAATAAACAAGTCCTCGTATATGAAACCGTAGCCGTCATTGATCGAGTTGGCACCTTTAGTCTTATAATCATTACCGGCAGCCGCGAAGGTCCAGTTAATAGCACTGTTCAAGTTCATTATCGAACTCAAACCTGCCCATGCAAACATTGCCTCTCTCCATGAAACATATGGTGAGTCACTGAGGATTGTAATTTGCGTCGATTTCACACCAAGATGGACCCACGTAAACCTGTTGTTATTAAGGTAAGTTGAAACAAACGCTTGCATGACCGGGTGAAGGTTATCCATATTGTCATACAGGTTTTTCGGAACCTCGATACATCCGGATTTCGGCTGCACCTGATACGGGGTTAATCCACGGTCTTGCAGCCGATAGGTTCGCATGGTCTGTGTCGAATGAAGCACCAGATCATAATAAGCGGCATTATCGTCTTTCCCAACATAAACACGTAACAGCGCAGGCGAAACATAGCACCCGAAATTCAGGAGTTCCACCGCGAAGTCAGAGGTGTTTATGCGGTTGACTGTGTCCGGCAGCCTGCCGATATTCTCGGTATTATGCGTATAGCAAACGTCTTCCGTCTCACCCAGGGTTTCATTCGAGCTGTCATAGGACTTGTTCATGATTTCGGTTCCCTTGACCGGTTGATCGGTTAGAACAAAAGTCCATCTGGTATTGCCGGGATCTTCCATACTATCAAACATGTCTTTTTGATAATATCCTGTCTGGCCCTTCTCGTTCCAGCCTTCAACGCGCATCATGGCATGATGGCCTTCATTTCCAATACGGTGCAGGCTTATTCTGTCAGTAATCCTGCCTGAAATCTTGGGCTGCTGATGCCATGGCCATACCGGGAGCTGAAATCTGCGCAAACTGTCATTGGTAATGCACCTCTGGTCGTCATAGGTATAATCGAAATAGTCGTTGTCGTTCGGGCTGTGACCTGAACTGTCATAGTCATATATCCTGGTGAATATGTCGCCATATTCATTTATGAGCATATGTCTGCCGCCGCTTGACGACAGGTTGACAGAAATAAATCGCCCCCGTTTTGGGGAACACATCTCAAAACCCCAGTCCGAAGGCTGCCATCCGTCCATCCACGTGATATGCTGTCCGTCCCATTGCAGCACGAACACATGCGTACATCCGCCAGCGCCTATTATCCTCGGCCACATGGCTGTGTCTGTATAGGTTCCATCCGCCGCATTCGATATTGTCCAGGCTTTATATCCTTCGGGCAGGAAATTTTTCATGCCCATGCTGAACGGAAACCCCCTGTGCCGTATCCATGCTATATCACTTATACCGTATTCTATGAGGGGTGTAGGCAGGTACTCAAGTACTTTACGCTCAATTGAAGACATATCACTTATATTGCCCAGAGCGTGAGGGGTAAACCAGAATTCCCGGTCCGCGTTTGCGATCTCGAGAAAATTATGATCCATTGTAAGGGTTATTGCTTTTCCTTCAAGTCTTTCCGGCAATGGAACCTGCTTCCAATCACCGCCCTTAATCTCTTTTAAATAAAGATGCCCGTCGCGCAGTTTTGCATAGTATCTCTCGTTGAATGACTCTGTTGGCCCTTTGATGCAGACATCCGAAATATCTTGTATTGCTTCTTGAGCTAACTCTTCTTCAAAGGCCTGTTCTTCAGCAAAATTTTCAGTATTATCTTCAGCAGCACATGCCATTAAGATTGCCGTAACCAGTATGAGGATTATATAATGAATAAGTCTAACTATTTCTTTTTTCATGACATTCCCTCTTGTCCAGTCTAATGCCGTTCTACATCCGGAAGTTGCAGCGGATGAAAGATATTTACTGTATGGAACGCTTCAGCCTGTCGATCAGGAGCTTGGCTTCATCATCGCTCAGTTCAATTCTGACCGTCCCGCCGCCCGGGTGTGCAAAACGGATAGAGCAGCCTTCAAGTGTTTCTTCAACCTCGAACTTTTCGTCCCGCGGCATACGCACCTCAGGGGCAAGCCAGTCATCGGGTGTGAATTCGGCAATCTGAACAAGCACGCCGAACGCATCCCTGGGGTGGATGAACAGTTCCTTCCATATTCCGCCGGGATATTCATTCTCTCCGAAATAGGGGATACCTGATGCATCAAGGACAGCCTTTGTTTTTTGAATGTCCGATGTCTGAAATGTTATGTGATGAACGCCGCCCTCGCGGTCTTTCAGAAAACCGTCGAGAAAGCTCCCTTGCCCTGTTGGTGATATGATTTCCAGTCTGCTGAGATCGCCTGCGGAAAAGATATGCCATTTATATTTCATTGAATCGTCCGTTGCACGGCTGCCCGGTATTGCCCCGAGTATGACTTCGAAGAACTTCCTCGCCTTTTCAAAATCCTTTACCGCAATTGATACATGATCGATCCGTTTGATCATCTCGCCCCCTTGATTTAAGCTTTTCCTTCTGTTCAAATACAGATTGATTAATAAGGAATTCTAAAGGAGATTTTTTAAAACCGCCATCCTTTCATTTTCATCAAGGGATTTCATATCAGGAAGCATGCCGGTTTCATAACCGTTTTTCAGCCCCTCTTTCCCTTCAGGAGTATTCAGTAAGTCTTTTAAAGACTTCGGTGCATTGGATTTCCGGCAGGCATTCTTAAGAACTTTAATAAATATTTCGTTTTCAACGGGATGCAGGCCCGGATTGACACGAATCCATGTATCAAGGCCCCATTCGCTGCCCTGGCGAATCATTACACCCTGTGCCGCCATGAGTATGTAAGCTATTGAGCTTTGAACGCCGGTATCAAGCATTACGTATGAACCGTGTGACCTCAGATACGGTATTCCCATCTGCTCGAATTTCGAATAAAGCCAGAGCCTGCCTTCGTTATTGTTTATATACGACCTGTCTATCTGCTCTGCTGCATTCTGCAGGGAGGCCATGCCCCCGGCAACGGCGGTTATGCTCACGCCATTGTGTATACGTTTTGTCTCGAGCCTCCCGGCAAGATGAGCAGGTGCGATATAGTAGCCCAGCCTCAGGCCTGTTATGCCGAAAATGTGCGAAAAGGTCTGTATATGAATGACATTTCTTCCTGCAATCACGTGCTCGATGGGTTTTGGAAACTCATCATACGGGATGCGCTCCCTGAATTCGGGGTCGGAATCATCTGCAATTATAACGGCGTCAGGGAAGTTTTCGGTCACATGGATTACAAACGCATCGAAATCGGGCTTCTTCAAATATGAGCCCATAGGGTTGTTGATGAGATTGAAATGAACAATCCTTATCGAAGGGTCTTCATGAAGCTTTATCTTCATGGTTTCGAGGTCCGGCAGATAGCTTCCATCGGACTGTTTGAGAAGAGGGACCTTGATAATCTTCGAGCCGGTCTGTTCGACACGTGTAAAGAATATGCCGTATGTCGGCCATTCGGTGAGAACTGAGGTGTTCTCATCGAGCAGCGAATAGGCGCACATCATGAGCGCCTCGGTAGAACCGACAGTAAGACCGATATTGTCTGTTTCGAGAACACCGTACACGCCATTGTATTCAAGAATGGCGTTCTTAAGTTCCTCCTGCTCCATATCATCTGGATAACGGCACGGACTGTCTGAAGATAAAATTGCGGCAAGGCTTTCATAAACAGCCGGGTGCGGGCCAACCGGATTCTCATGGTAGCACATGCGGGTGAACTTATCCGATATACTGTCAGGCGGGAAGGCACTGGATATGCCTCTGCCGGCAAATCCGGTTGCAATTACAGAGGCGGCAGCCGCACCGTACCTCATGAAATCCCTTCTTGAAATCTCATTTGAGAGCAGGGGGCTTTTCATTGCAGCACCTCTCTGAAGGATGAAATGAAAAAAGCCATCTGGTCTTTGGTTCCGATTGAAACCCGGATGCAGTTTGAATATCCTGCATGGAATTCATCACCA
>CAYNVT010000129.1:0-12162 GCA_964400685.1 uncultured Bacteriovoracaceae bacterium
TTGAAGTCGACTCCTGCAAAGACCGGTGTTGCGAACAGCATTACCGCCGCCGCTAAAATAAATAACCTCTTAAAATCAACTTCAGTTTTCATCATACAATTATTCTCCTCTCATAATTTATTAATTTTATTCATATATTTATTGAAAAATCTTTCAGACTTTTTAAGCCTACCGTTATTGAACCAGAGATGAATACTCAGAAAATATCTGCTGTACCTGACTATCTTGTTTTTTTGCTCCACCACAAGCCAGTGCTAACTACCATTGCATCATCGACAGGATGGACGAATATCTCTCCATCGCCTATACTGCCCGTAGATGCAGCTTCCCTTATTAAACCAGCTACTACGGCCGCCTCAGTATCTTTTACAGTTACCTCGATCCTTGCCATCATTGTATCAATATCGTATGAATTCCCCTTAACCATGACTTTTAAATGCTCAGATGCGCTCCGGTCTTCTATCGCTGAGAATATAACACCTTTCTGCCCAGTTCTGTTCAGGGTATTACATACATCTTCAACCTTGTCAGGACGTATTATAGCCTCAATTCTCTTCATGGCTTTTTAACTCCTTCTTTGTTTAAAAGCTAAGGGCGGAAATGCCCATTCCGCCCCTAACCTATCAAATCGCAGCCTTACCGCTTTCACCTGTTCTTATCCTGATTACATTCTCAAGCGGTGATACGAATATCTTTCCGTCTCCGATCTTTCCCGTACGGGCTTTTGCAATAATGGCTTCAATGACCTTGTCTGCAATCTCGGCACCTACTGCTATTTCGATTTTGATTTTAGGCAGGAAATCCACCTGATATTCTGCTCCCCTGTAGATTTCCTTGTGTCCTTTCTGGCGGCCGTATCCTTTGACTTCCGTAACAGTGATGCCAGTTACCCCGATAGCGTTCAGAGCTTCTTTTACTTCGTCCAGTTTAAAAGGTTTTATTACTGCTTCAATTTTCTTCATGATCTTACTCCTTCCTGTATGGGTATGATTATCTCAGGTTATAGCCGGTCTCGCCGTGCAGGCTCTGGTCAAGGCCTTGAACTTCCTCTTCTTCCTCCACACGCAAGCCTGTGATCGCTTTCACTGCGAACAGAATAACAGTGGTCATAATCAAGGAGAACACGATGGCTGTACCTGACGTAATGAGCTGAACAACCAGCTGGTGAGCATTGCCATAGAAGAGACCGGTGCCGCCTATTGATGCAAAGAGGCCGGTTGCAATTGCGCCCCAGAGACCACCCACACCATGGACACCCACGACATCGAGCGAATCGTCATATCCTAATTTCTCTTTAGAAAGTACAGCGAAATAGCAGATTGCCCCTGCGACAAGCCCTATGATCATTGCAGGAACAGGTGTAACAAAGCCCGAAGCCGGGGTAATGGCAACGAGTCCGGCAACTGCTCCAGAAGCAAATCCCAGGGTGGTCGGTTTCTTGCGGATAATCTTTTCACATATAATCCACGAAAGAGCGGCTGCTCCGGTTGCAATCTGAGTTGCGAAGAATGCATATGTGGCGGTTCCGTTGGCGGCCGCAGCGCTTCCCGCATTAAAACCGAACCATCCGAACCATAGAATGCCGGCTCCAAGCATTGTCATGGTGAGGTTGTGGGGATACATGGGCTCCTGGCGATACCCTTTTCTTTTCCCTATAATAATAGCGGCTACGAGTGCAGCAACACCGGCGTTAAGATGGATTACCGTCCCACCCGCAAAATCCAGCGCCCCCATCTTCTGGAGCCAGCCCCCGCCCCATACCCAATGACACAGGGGAAAGTAAACGAGACTTGCCCAGAGAACGATAAAAAGCACAAAAGCAGAGAATTTCATGCGTTCAGCAAATGCTCCCGTTATGAGGGCCGGTGTGATTATGGCAAACATGAGCTGAAACGCACAGAAGAGCAGATGCGGAATTTTATCGGAATATGGACCCGGATCAGCCCCGACTCCTATGAGGCCTGCCCAATTAAGAGATCCAATTAATCCTCCGAGGTCCGGCCCGAAGGAAAGACTGTATCCGAAAACAACCCAGAGTATGGATACAAGCCCCAGACACATAAAACTCTGCATGAGGGTTCCAAGGACATTCTTTGAGCGAACCATCCCTCCGTAAAAAAAACCCAGACCCGGTGTCATAATCATTACCATTGCCGTGGCAATCAGCATCCATGCTGTGTCGCCTGAACTAATCATAACTGCTTCCTCCCTTTGATGTTTTGTTAGATTAGTCAAAGCAAGAGACGTGCCACGCTGCAACATATTGATATACCATTAGTTATTATTCATTGGAACACTTAGTGGGTTCAATTTTGTATCATTTAATGTTTTTAGGTGTTTTATTGTATCATTTAATAATCGATGCACAATATCTTCGTTTTCTGAGCACACATCACCTCTCAGGCCCAGTCTTAAATACAACCAAAGTCCGGCCATGCTGAGAAGCATCATCGGGTTTTTTAACTGCCGGCTGCTTAAGTCCTTCCGAAAAGGCTCTTGAGTTCGTCTGGCTGACTGGATTTCAACAGGGCATCATCCTGAGAGACAGCACCGCTAACAACAAGCTTGTGAAGCGCTGAGTTGAGAGTTTGCATACCGTCTTTAACACCTGCCTGGAGCATGTTTACTATCATATGTGTCTTGCCTTCTCTGATCAGGTTCCTGACTCCCAAGGTGCCGATCAGAATCTCCATTGCGCATGCCCTGCCCTTACCCTCCTTCCTTGGTACAAGCGTCTGACAGATGATCCCTTCCAGGGTGGTGGACAGCTGCATCCGTATCTGAGCCTGCTGGCTCGAAGGAAATACGTCAATAACCCGGTCAATAGTCGAGGCTGCGCTTGTTGTGTGAAGCGTGGCAAAAACGAGGTGTCCTGTCTCGGCAGCAGTTACAGCCAGTGATATGGTATCCAGATCCCTCATTTCACCAACGAGGATAACATCCGGATCCTGCCTGAGCACATGTTTCAGGGCCTCGGAGAATGAAAGCGTGTCGCTTCCGAGTTCCCTCTGCCTGATTATGCTTTTCTGGTTTTTATGCAAAAACTCAATAGGATCTTCTATGGTTACGATATGTTCCGACCTTGACCTGTTTATATAATCAACCATTGAAGCAAGAGTCGTAGACTTACCGCTGCCTGTCGGGCCGGTAACAAGGACAAGTCCCCTTGGTTTCTTGCTCAGAGCGGTTATTACAGGAGGCAGGTTCAGCTCTTCGATTGAGGGAGGGTTTGCGGGAATGGAACGGAATACGGCGCCAAGGGTATTTCGCTGATAGAGCATATTCCCCCTGAACCGTGAGACCTGGGGTATGCTGTGTGAAAAATCGAGTTCTTTGTTCTTCTCAAATGTCTTCTTCTGATCCTCTGAAATTATTGAATAAAGTGCGCCCTTAAGGATTTCATTGCTTATGGTGCCGTAATCCGAAAGAGGGACGAGCTTGCCGTCAATACGTATATTGGGAGGAGACCCCACTGCAAGATGAAGGTCGGAGGCTCTCATCGAAACCATTTTTCTTAATATTTCATCAATACTGAAAGCACCAGCAGGAGTTCCTAACGGGTCCATTATTAAACCTCCACACTATTTTTATAGTTTATCTATGATAACCGGTTGAATTACTTAACGGCGTTTTTCTTAATAAAATTAGGAATTATTTATAATATTCCCGGATATTCTTTTTGAGGACAGCCGGAGCGGTTTCAGGATCTCCGGCTGTCATTATTCCCCATTCTTTATTTGGCTGGCTAATACGGCTAATTTATAAAAATCGCGTTTGCGTAAATAAACGGGTATTCCTTGATGAACGGCTTCGTATGGTTTCCCAGCCATTTTTTCAAATGATTTGGAACGATCTTGATTTCAGCCCTGTATGCACCTTTTTCAGTCGCTTCATAATCGAGGTCAGAATTCAGACTTTCAGCAACATTCACACCTCCATCCGGACCGGCTTTAATCAGCCTTACTCTGAATTCAGGTTTTTCAAGACCCGGGTCCATCCTGAAAAATTCAGGCACCTTTATATGCAGCACAGGCGAGTCAGACAGGGATACATTATCTCCCATTTCAAATGTCTGACTCCCGGCCTCGGCATAAAAATCAAACCCGACCGGCTCGCCGAAAACCTGAAATACGCCATACATGCGACCGTTTAATACTGCGCCTTCAATATCCTCAAGATCCTGATTCCTGACAAGTACATAATTTGCAAACCACCTCATCATGCGGCGGTAACTGTCACCCCTGTCTCCGTCCGGAAGGAGGAACGGCAGAGAGTTCCTGTGACAGTCCGTAGCCATAAATCCTGTTGTAGCACGGTGATAAAGCAGTTTGTCCCAGTGCGATATATCGGGTTTCAACTCTTCCAGAAAGCTCAGCAGCAGAAGATCCGAATGAGCATCGGCCCATGAAGGTGTAAGCAAATCCAATATGCCCGGAATGAAACCAAGAGAAGGCAGCCCCAGATAGTCTTCCCTTATGCTTGGATCGATATTAGCATGCAGGTTGTATGTATCGATGCCATCTACAGGAAGCGCCAGAAGGTCTTCTGTCTCCCAGCTTTCGGGATGTGTGACGAAGACCATTGCACCCAGCGCATGCAGAGCGTTTACCGTTTCGACACTGGTGCTGGTCAACAGGGCATGTCTTTCTTCGGGCGTACCGTCAGGCATCCTTTTAAGGCCGATGGGCATGAGATTGTTTTCGCTGCCCGCAGTGATTATAGCATTGTTGCCGCAGTCGCATTTTATTATATTCGCAACCGGCCTGCCGTCACGGTATATCAGTTCGTCACCCTGTTCCGGCTGATAGAGCAGTACATCTGAAAACTCATGCCATGAAAAATTATCCGAGTGATCGGACATCATTACATACTGCTGATTGGTGCTGCAGATAGCCTCACGCAGCTGGCAAAGGCACTCGGTGTTGGGCTCACCGTCAATGAAAGGCTTATTGTCGCATGCATCATGCGAATAAATTGAATGCAAATGGATCAGGCCCCTGATCACTTTATAGCCCCTGATATCCGGATGAGCCTGAATCGGAACCACAAGCGAAGGGTCCCAGTAAACATTATTATCTGTGAGCCTTGAGAAATTTGCTTCTGCTCCTTTGAAATTTCTCACATAAACCTGTTTGACAGTCGGCATGAAAACGCCTTCACCGTCAGGTTTCAGAGCCACTGTATAGCTGCCATACCCTGCTGTAAACTTGTAGTTGCCCTGATCATCGGTTGTGGCAGTTGCGCTTTTGTCTCCGCTTAATATTACGGTAAGACCGGGAATACCCGTACCAGCCTCGGTAACAGTGCCTGAAACCTTGCATCCGGGAAAAACAGCTGCCAGAAGAAGGATAAAAAACAGAATAAGAAAACTTCCCCTTATGTTCCTCATCTCAAACCTCCCAAGGATATTACGACAGGACCCCCTGACGTATAATTTACAATTTGCAACTATATTATTTAGGCCTCAGATTTACAAGCCCTATTGCCGTTCCCGAGTATATGCATCCGTCAAGCCCAACCTGGGTTGCAGCATATGCACTGTTATATTGAAGCCCGATACCGATATTCGAATAAAATGCGCATTCACCTGTATCCCAGTCAACCGCCTCAAGTGTCCAGTAGATACCGCGCTTGCCAACTGCATATAAAAGCTTAGTCGAAGCGCTCATACAGGGAATGCCATTGGGAACAGATATCTGCGTGTTTGCCCATACGGATGAAAATGTTCTGGTTTCCGGATTCCACTCAAATTTTTCAATACCCCTGGGTGCTATGAACGGGATGCCTGAAATAATAATGTTAAGAGTGCGGTTGCCCAGGTCTGCGCCGAGTTCATTATTTACGACAACTGCGCCGTAGCCTCGAATGCACAGGGACTGATCAGTCTGCGAATGAGTAGCCTCAGGATCACCGAACCTCACGGGTACCTGGGCCGCAATTCTTCTGTCTTTTGTGCCGGGAATCTGCTGCCAGTCTGATGGGATTTCATCACGCCAGAATAGGACTATGTTCATAAGCTCGCTGCCGTCGGTTATTACCACGAACCTGTCCTGAGATCCTGCACCCATAAGGGTTGGGGTTGTGCCCGAACCGTTTCCCAGACGAATCCCGGACTGATCTCCTCCTGTTTCATAATCGGCAATCCATCCGCCTTTTGCTTCGTCGGTTGAAAGTTCAGCACCCGTCCATTGAACACGGTACATTTTCCTGCTTGTCACAACATAGATTCCGCCCTTCTCGTCACAGGCGATAGAGTTTGATATTTCATCATCCTCGCCAAGCATGAGATAATACGCCTTGTCAAAGCTTCTCGACAGGGTACAGACCAGTCCGGTGTTCGTAGCAAAGACAAGCATGCCGTCATATGTCATGACCAGGCCTACAATCTTATCGTCTGCGCCTTTCAGATGCTCCTGCGGGATGCTGTAAACATTCCGAATCCTTATTTTTGACGCCGGGTCACCTGCCGTCACATCACAGTATGCAAAAATTCTTGTCATATCAGGGACGAAGAACACACCGTCCTTATCCACAAGGGTATAGGCACCAGAGACTCCACTTTCGACAAGTCCTTTCTCCTCGTCATCGCTTGATTCTTTCTTGATCTTGTCAATTTCGGCAAGCAACTTATCCTTTGTGCTCAATTTGAAGACATGAGTCAGGTTGTTGCCCCATACCACACGGCTTCCATCAGGGTATTTCCCGGATATTGGCATGGTAATGCAGCCCGGTGTGCCTATAATGTAATCCTTGCCGCTTATTCCCTTGTCCGGCCCCGGATATGGAGATGACGCCTGACAATAAGGATTCCGGTGGGTCATGCTCCAGGGAGAATCGGCAAGATAGGGATTGGCAGGCGGTTCGTTCCCGTCATCTGCAATTACAGGAATGCAGCCGGAAACCAAGAAAGCGATAATAAGAATCAACCTTTGCATAAAAACCTCCATCATAATTTAAAAAAGTTAACCAAACATTGGTTAAATAATATCGTTGTTTAACAATAAGGCAAGCCCTTCATAGGACTGGTTAAAGCACTTTGATATCCAGGTATTTTCTGTTAAATTTTCTTTCATGACTTTAAATTTGAAATCAGTAATGTCTGCAATCGTTATAGCTGTCTTTACCGTTGCTGCCTGCTTCATCGTCTGGTTCATCGGCTATTCCTGCATGATGAATTACAAAGCACGAAGCTGGAATGAAGTCCCGGCAAGAGTGCTTGATTACGATATGAAAACAAGCAGATCAAGCCACACCGGCTCGATGAGAACTACTTATAACAGCAGAATCAAGGCAACATATTCATACTCATATAATGGCAAGTCTTACATCGGTGACAGGGTCGATTATAGTTTCGGCTCAGATAATTTCAGCGGCAAGAGGCGTTCGAGACAGATGGCGCAACTCAGAGAGGGTAACATCACAGTTTATGTCAATCCCGACAATCCCGGGCAGAGCGTTTTTGACCGAAGCCTTCCTGCACCGCAGATAGCATTCGCAATCATATTCCTTATCTTCCCATGCGGTCTGGGGACCATGTTCATAATCGGAACACTTCTGCGGGTTCTTAAAAAAATCGGCTTCACCTTCACCGACAGGTTCATGATGCCTATTGCAGGCATTTTCCATGGAGCCCCTGCAATTTATCCTGTTTTCTTCGATTCCGGCTCGCTCGGATTCGGGACCTGGATAATCATGCTTGCATTTTTGGGACTTTTTGTTGTGAGTCTGATTTCGATCTTCAGGCGGATAATTGATCCGTCTCTCGGCGAACCCAAATGGCCTGACAGGCTCAAGAAACCCCGCTGATAGAATTAGTCAGCCAACTGAAGACTTCGGACCATACTATCCTGTAAAATCTCTGCGCCTGACTAAGAATCTTATTGATAAAAAATGAATCTTCTATAAGAAATTACCAAATGACTTCAGAGCACTTTATAACAAAAAAATATTCGGCAATGCCACGTCTCCCGCTTGAGGGTCATATAGACCTAACCTACCGCTGCAACAACTCATGCAGGCACTGCTGGCTCAGAATTCCGGCAAATGCGCCAGAGATGAAAGACGAGATGACATTCGATGATATCCGCCGAATAGTTGACGAGGCCCGGGGCATGGGCTGCAGGAAATGGGGAATCTCAGGCGGCGAGCCTATGCTCAGACCGGATTTTGCTGATATATTCGACTACATAACAAACAAATCCGTCGGATATACCCTGAACACCAACGGCACACTGATTACCCCTGAAATCGCCAGCCTTCTCACCCGCAAAGGCACCAAAATGATTGCCCTCTACGGGGCAGATTCAAAAGTATATGAGAATGTGACAGGCAATCACCATGGATTCGAACAGGTCATGCGGGGTTTTTCGTATCTCAGGGAAGCGGGTGCGGGTTTCATAGTTCAGCTCATTCCAATGGCCGCCAACTGGCATCAGTGGGACAAGATGATTGAACTGGCAAAAAGTCTGAGCAGACACTGGCGCATTGGCGCCCCCTGGCTTTACCTGTCATCTGACGGTTCTCCCGAGAGAAACCGTGAAATTGCATGTCAGCGTCTTAAACCCTGCGACGTAATCGAACTGGACAAACCAGATCCTTCACATGAAGAACGTATCTCTGAAATATCTGGCAAGAGAGTTGATGAACCCTCCTGCGGATTAGTCGCCAAAGGAGACGACCGGTTGTTTGCCAAGTGTATTGAAACCCGCCGGGACTTTCATATCGACCCCTATGGCGCAATTACCTGGTGCGGCTTTATAAAAGACCCGGCCCTGCGTTATGACCTCATAAAAGGCTCATTCAAGGAAGCATGGGATATCTTTATCCCATCATGTGCAGACAAAATTCATGGAGGCATTGAGTGGCGCAGCAATTGCGGTTCGTGCGACAATCGTTCCGACTGCCGCTGGTGCGCGGTTTACTCCTATCTTGAAACCGGCAGGTATTCGGCACCTGTTCCATATCTTTGCGAAGTCACCAAAGAAGCACAGAAATTCAAGACAGACTGGAAGAAAAACCACCGTAAATATTTTCAGATTGCAGGGATCACGGTTTGTATAGAAAGCGATCTCAATCTCAGCAAGACAGGCTTCAAACAGGAGCTTGAGGCATTTAAAGTCGACGGTCCCGGTAAAGACAATGTGTCATTCAGGCACTATTTCGAACTGCCTGACCTCGCAGGTAAAGACCTGGGGAAAGAACTCTACAGAAAAGCGCCCTGGGCCATTTCCAAGAAGAATGGCACATGGTTTTACCGCGGCATATCTCCGTCAGTCGGTGATTCATCGCTTCACAGGGTAGCGGTTTTCAACGAAGATCATTCAAGGGGAACTATATACAGCAGACCCGATGATGAAACGCGAATATTAAAAGACGGCTGGCAATCCCTTTCCCTCTTTCCTACTGACCAGATATGGCTCGGCCCACTGCTGGCTGACAGAAATGCGGTTCTCATACATTCCGCGGCTGCAATTGTAGGTGGAAAAGGGTTTGTTTTCGTCGGTCATTCCGAAGCCGGCAAGTCCACAACTATGGAGATGCTGAAAAAAGCACACAAAGAAAACACACTTGAGGCCGAAATCCTCTGCGACGACCGGAATGTCATAAGAAAATGGCCTGAAGGCTGGCGTGTCCACGGCACGTGGAGCCACGGCACGACATCAGATGTCTCACCTTCTGATGCGCCACTTGCAGGCATCCTGTTTTTAAGACAGGATAAGGCAAATATGATCGAACCGCTTCTCGACAGGAAAGAAATCTGGAGAATGCTTCTCGCCACTCTCATAAGACCCATGGTGACCTCCGAGTGGTGGCAGAAGGAACTTGATGTTCTGGAAAAAATTGTTGCTGAGATTCCATGCTACACCATGCACTTTGATAAGTCCGGAGCAATAATACACAAGATTGCTGAAGTTGCCCTTGTGCCCGCCTCCGGCCATACAAGGCATGCAGGAGAGATATAAACCTTGTCATTACAAAGATTATTCATATTTTAGTAATATACAGGACGATAAGAAATACATAAACAATACACGGGGAGAACATGCATGAAAAAGAAAGAATGGGAAAAACCTGAAATGACGATCCTTGTAAGGAGCAACACCGAAGAAGCGGTGCTTGAATTCTGCAAATGGGCTGGTTTTAATACACCTCAAGGCGCATGGATCGATTGCTGGACTGCCCCTGGTGTAACTTGCAATGCTCTTGGTGAATCATGACAGAATAATAGGGATATAACATTATAACCCCAATTATTATAAATTTATCGGGTGCTTGTTTCTATAAGCACTGAAATTATATGCATGACGAATAGAAAATCTTAAGCTTATGAATTCATATGTGAGTCAGGTCAAAGCTCTTGATAAACGTCTTTCATCTAAACTGGGCAGTCTTGATATCGAATTGACCGAGCGCTGCAACAACGACTGTATCCACTGCTGCATTAACCTGCCTGCCGCCGACAGAAAAGCAAAAAGCCGTGAAATAAGCACCGGGCAGATCAAGGACATACTTGTTCAGGCGGAAAGACTCGGCTGCATGAAGGTCAGATTCACCGGCGGCGAGCCTTTGCTGAGGCCCGACTTCGAGGAACTCTATCTTTTCACCCGGAAACTCGGTCTCAAAGTTCTTGTCTTCACCAATGCCAGACTGATCGATGAAAGGCTTGCCGATCTCTTCAAACGCATCCCGCCGCTTGTAACAATAGAAATAACCTCTTACGGAATGCATGCTGAGACCTATGAAGCGGTAACGCGCGCACCCGGCTCGTTCAAACAGTACCGCCGTGGTGTCGATCTGCTTCTCGAGCGCGGGATTCCATTCATTATAAAGTCAGCCCTCCTGCCCCAGAACAAACACGAGATTGACGAGTTCGAAGCATGGGCCGGGACGATACCCTGGATGACGAAGAAACCGAGCTATTCCATGTTTTTCGATTTGAGAAACAGGTGTGATGACGAAGAGAAGAACGCGCTCATAAGATCGGTCCGGATTTCACCTGAAGATGGTCTGGCTGTGCTGACAAGGGAACCTCAACAATACAGAAAAAACATCAACGAGTTTGCATCGAAATTCATGGGGCCTCAAGGGGATACTCTCTTCGGCTGCGGAGCGGGATGCGGCATGTGCATAGATGCATATGGCATTGCACAGCCGTGCATGGGCGTGAGGTCACCTGATTTGACATATAATACCGCTGACTTTTCGCTTGAATCCATCCTTGAAAATTTCAAAGAATTGAAGGACATGCGTGCGACAAATCCGGATTACCTAAGCCGTTGCGCCAAATGCTTTCTGAAAGGGCTTTGCGAACAGTGCCCTGCAAAATCATGGACCGAGCATCAAACACTTGACACACCCGTTGAATACCTGTGTGAAGTTGCTCATTCACAGGCGCGCTTCATGGGCTGGCTTAAGGAGAAAGAACATGGCTGGGATATTAAAACCTGGACAAAAAGCTCTATAATTTGAACAATATTTTTGATATATGTTGTTAATGGTTTTTTAATAAAAAATGGGAGTGCCCATGGAAAAGCCCGTTGAGAACAAATGGCAAAGACCAGAATTAACCATTATTGTTCGAAGCAAACCTGAAGAGGCTGTTCTAGCTGCATGCAAAAGAAGCTCAGACGCCAGTGGTGCCAATGATGCATTTTCTGGATGCTGGCAGGATGCCCCAGGTTGCAACAATGCATGTTTTTCTCATGACGGCAGTTAATTCTGTTCACATAGCAATCAATTATTAGAACAGTCTTGGAAGGTTAGTATAGTATGGAAATAAAACTTAAGATCAATGATGTATGTACGCCATCAGAGGACATCGTGGCACGGGAAATCGAAGGCGATATCATAATCGTGCCTCTTGTCGCAGGTATAGGCGATGCCGACGATGAACTTTACACGCTTAACGAAACAGGGAAGGCTATATGGCAGAAACTGGACGGCGTAAAATCACTGGACCAGATAGCGGCCGAACTTTCCGACGAGTTCTCATCCGATGCAGGCGAGATAGAAAAGGATGTCATGGGCTTTGTAACTGAAATGGTGAACCGTCACATCCTTTCAATAAAAGACTGACGCCTGCAAGTGTCCGAAAAACTCGAGATCCAGCAATTCGGCCTCTGGGGCAAATTGAAGTCGAAACGTTCTCCGATATCCTTTGAT
>CAYNVT010000130.1:0-11797 GCA_964400685.1 uncultured Bacteriovoracaceae bacterium
TCCTCAAGGCAGACTATTATCTATTTGGGCAACAGACCGTAAAGGCCTGACACCAAGACCTTTCTGACCAGTTTCCCGGCATAATCAGCAGCCTTTTTGAGCATATCGTCCGTCGGAGGATGGAAGTTCAGAGTTAAAGGGTCAAGATGTTTCGATGGATTGAAGCGCTGCAGGGCAAAACGTTTGGCATTTTTGATCATCAAGGCGATCTCTTCGATGTCCGACAGACTCAGCTGCTCCATGGCCCATGTCGTTCTGAATTCGTAATCCGAACCTGAATCCATTATCAGCCGGATGCTTCTGAAGATATTCTCCATATCGACAGCTGTGCCGGCGATTGCCTGGTATTTATCGGCAGGGCCTTTTATATCCATGGCGATGTAATTTGCATGCTTTTGCCCGATGACGGTTTCAAGGACTTCGGGAAAGGTCCCGTTTGTGTCGAATTTTATCAGAAAGCCCATATCCTTGACTGACCGCATGAATTCAACAAGGCCTTTCTGGAGGGCGGGTTCGCCTCCGGTGATCACGAGTCCGTCAAGTTTGCCTTTTCTTTTTTCCAAAAATGACAGGATTTCATCCTGTGAGACAGGGGATGTGAACAGCCCGGAATCGACCAGTTCGGGATTGTGGCAATACGGGCATCTTAAATTGCAGCCCTGCGTAAATATGACCGCCGAGATTTTTCCGGGATAATCAATAAATGAGGTTTTTTGAAGATGAGCGATTCTCATGGTTTATCTGGAATAGGGACAGGCGCGTCCGCCTGCCCCGTGTGTTTTGTCATACTACTATCATTGCACAGCCTGCCGACAGCCCTTTCATTTTCTCGAAGACGCTTACAAAGGCGGTACCCGGTCGTGCATCCTTTTTTGAGACCTTAAATGGTTCGATCAGTTCTGTGTGCGAACTTTTTTTGACCTCGAAAGTCTTTCTAAGCGCGAACTCTTCTTTCTTCCCGTTGTTCCACTGTTGGACCGGTCTGAGATAGCCCGTGACCCGCGAATACACCTCGGTCTGAGCATGACAGTGAGGGCATTCAGGCTGCTGGCCAGAGAGATAGCCGTGAGACTGGCATACACTGAAAGTGGGGCTGAATGTGAAATAAGGCAGATGGTAGGAAGAACAAAGCTTTTTTACAAGCTCCCTGATCACCACAGGTTCGTTTACCTGTTCCCCTGCATATATATGGAGCACCGTGCCGCCCGTGTATTTTGTCTGGATATCATCCTGCAGGTCGAAGGCCTCGAAGATGTCATCCGTGTAATTGACCGGGAGCTGGGTTGAATTGGTATAGAAGGGCTCGTGTCCGTTTTTAAAGGCATCCTCGTTTGCACAGATGATGTCCGGGAATTTCTTCTTGTCCATCTTCGCCAGGCGGTATGAAGTACCTTCGGCAGGTGTTGCCTCGAAGTTGTAATTGTTGCCTGTCGTCTCCTGCAGCGTAACCAGCTTGTCCCTTATGAAATCGGATATTTCAAGGGCGAACGCCATGCCTTCACTGCTTGCTATATCCTTTCCCAGAAGATTCAGGCAGGCCTCGTTCATTCCCACCACGCCTATTGTCGAAAAATGGTTTTTCCAGTATTCGCCGAACCTCTCCTTTATGTCATTGAGATAGAACCTGGTATAGGGGTAGAGATTTCCGTCGGTGTACATTTCGAGAATCTTGCGTTTCATCTCAAGGCTTACGCTGGCTATATCTATAAGCTTTTCAAGATGCCTTTTGAAGTCATCCTTGTCGTTGCTTATATATCCGAGCCTGGGCAGGTTTATGGTAACTACGCCGATGGAACCCGTGAGAGGGTTAGAGCCGAAAAGACCGCCGCCTCTTTTCTGGAGCTCACGGTTGTCTATCCGGAGTCTACAGCACATGCTTCTCGCATCATCAGGCTTCATGTCGGAATTGATGAAGTTGGAAAAATATGGCACGCCGTATTTGGCAGTCATCTTCCACAGGCCGTCGAGATCGGGATTTTCCCATTCGAAGTCTGAGGTTATGTTGTAAGTGGGTATCGGGAATGTGAAAACCCTTCCCATCGCATCGCCTTCTGACATGACTTCGACGAATGCCTTGTTGAACATGTCCATTTCTTTCTGGAAGTCACCGTATACCACATCCTTTATCTTTCCGCCTATGACCACTCCCTGATTCTTGTAAAACGAGGGGACCTTCAGGTCCAGGGTAACGTTGGTGAATGGCGTCTGGAAACCCACACGCGTCGGCACATTGATGTTGAAGATAAATTCCTGAAGCGCCTGCTTTACCTGGCTGTAGTCGAGGTTGTCATATCTGATGAACGGCGCAAGAAGCGTGTCGAAATTGGAAAATGCCTGCGCGCCGGCCGCCTCGCCCTGGAGTGTGTAGAAGAAGTTTACGATCTGGCCGAGCGCCGTTCTGAAGTGTTTTGCGGGCTTGCTTTCAACCTTGCCTGCAGCCCCTTTGAATCCCTGCAGCAGAAGGTTGTACAGGTCCCATCCCACACAGTAGACAGAAAGGATATTAAGATCGTGAAGATGGAAATCGCCTTCCGAATGGGCATTTCTTACCTCGGGGGGATATATCTTGTTGAGCCAGTAAATCTTACTGATCTCGGAAGATATGTAGTTGTTGAGCCCCTGAAGAGAGAAGGCCATATTGCTGTTTTCATTCACCTGCCAGTCGAGCTGCTGAAGGTACTGATCGATAAGGTCGACGCCGATGCCTGCCTTTATTTCCCTCATCTTGGCGTGCTGGTCTCGATAAATTATGTAGGATTTTGCAGTTGCCTTGAAAGGCGAAGTAGTCAGGACATACTCCACTATATCCTGAATACCCTCGACCGTGGGCACTCCTTTGATAGTCTGCTGTGCGAAGTTCAGAGCCTGCAGCGTGAGCCTTCCTGCAACATCTTCCCCGAATTCGCCTGTAGCCCTTCCAGCCTTGGTGATGGCATCGGTGATTTTTGATGCATCGAATATCGCTTCCCTTCCATCCCTCTTTCTGATTTTATCAAACATACCATCCTCCTGCGCTATATATAGTGTTGATGGCCGAGATAATCAACCATATATAGTGTTTCGGCAGGGCATTCAAGAATATTTAGAAAAAAATAAAATTATTTTAAAAAAATTTAAAGGCGGAATTCCGAAAGAAAAGAAGCCGGATAAGAATAATATGTAACCCTTTGTTATCCGGCCTTTTATTACTCTTCAGGAAAAGAGGAATCTATTCTCTTTCTTCTTCGGGGTACATGCCCTCGATAATATCAGAATACTTTTCATTGATGAGCTTGCGTCTTAGCTTCAGTGTAGGTGTCAGTTCGCCGCCATCAATGCTGAATTCGCCGGACAGAAGCCTGAATTTCCGGATCTGTTCCACCCTGGCATAGTTCTTCATGACGTTCCCGATTCTTTTTTCAAAAAAATCAATCACATCAGGCCTTGATACGAGTTCATCATTGGAATCGAAAGTCAGGCGCTCAGACCTTGCCCATGAAGAGAGTTCAACAAAATTGGGGACAATAAGCGCGCTCAGGTATTTCCTTCCTTCGCCGACAATCACAGCCTGCTCGATATAGGCATCTGTTATAAGTGTTTTCTCTATATTTTGCGGAGAGATGTTTTTTGCACCAGAGGTGATTATGATATCTTTCTTCCTGTCAGTAATATAGAGGAATCCTTTCTCGTCTATCCTTCCTATATCGCCGGTTCTAAACCATCCGTCATTATCGAATGCCCCTTTTGTTTCATCGGGTCTTTCCCAGTAGCCTTTCATCACCTGCGGTCCCTTGATAAGAATCTCACCGTCATCTGCAAGCTTGACCTTTGTGTCAGCTACCGGCCTGCCGACGGAGCCGAAT
Source organism: uncultured Bacteriovoracaceae bacterium (assembly GCA_964400685.1). Classification (GTDB taxonomy): domain Bacteria; phylum Desulfobacterota; class Desulfomonilia; order UBA1062; family UBA1062; genus DATCTV01. The sequence goes on from CAYNVT010000130.1 coordinate 3,843, forward strand.
TCGAATGCATCAAATGTGTTGGTGTTCGTAACAGTTGAGGTCTCGGTAAGGCCGTAGCCGTTATGAAGGGCTATGCCTGCTCCGTTAAAAAACCTCTCAATCCTGTTTGCCAGGGGGCCTCCGCCGTTTACCGAAACAATGAGCCTGTCAAGGCCGAGCGCTGTCCTGATTCCTGAAAATACAAGCTTTTCTGCGAGGTCGTATTGAATTCTGAGTCCGAACGGGATCTGTTTCTTTTGTACAATATAGTCAACCGACCTGTCGGCCACCTCCCTTGCCCATTTAAACAGCTTTTGTTTGAGAGGCGGCGCATTCTGTTCTTTTAAGATTGTTGCAGAATATATCTTTTCGAAAAGGCGCGGCACGCTGATAAGCAAAGCAGGTCTGATTTCAATCAGATTGGTCAATACAGTTGCAAAACTTTCCGCAAGCGATATCACCGCTCCCATATGATACATAAGATAAATGCCGACAATTCTGCCCAGCGAATGGCTCCAGGGAAGGATAGACAGCGTTTCGTCATTCTGTCTGAGCATTGGGTGGGATGCATGGCACTGATGTATGCTGGTAACTATGTTGTCGTGAGAGAGCATAACCCCTTTAGGATCCCCTGTCGTACCTGCCGTATAAATAAGGGTGGCCAGGTCCTGCGGTTCGATTTCGTTAAGGCGGGCGTCAAATGACTTTCTGTCCTTTGCAGATGCTCCTGCTTCGATAACATCGCTCATGGTTATGATGCTTTTCCCCTTTGCTGCGGAATTTTCAAAACAGATGATTTTCTTTACCCCTTTTATCTTCGATTTGACGCTTAAAAGCCTTTCCAGATGTTCCTTATCCGAGACAAATACGATTTTCGAGCCGGAGTCATTGATTATATATGCAGCCTCATCACCAGAACATGTGGAATATATCGGGGCGTCGACAGCACCGATTGATAAAATCGCCAGATCGGAAACAAGCCATTCCCACCTGTTTTCCGAAAATATTGCAATGATATCCCCCTTTTTGACCCCGAGCGAGATGAGACCGAGCCCGAGATTTGTCACATTCCTTTTCATTTCAATCCAGCTGATATCTTTGTATCTGCCGTATTCCTTGTGCCGGATGCATGTCCCGTAATGGTATTTTTCGGCCCTGTTCAGGAATATTCCGGCCACTGTCGATTCGGAGTAGTTCATCATGCCCTCCATTGGCAAAACTTGTATTGAAGCGATTCCGGCTTACATCAAAGAGAGCCAAAGCTCAAGATGTTTTACCTCTAATCCTTCTTCAGCGTTAATCCGATAGGTTTGACATGGTGAATGCCCTCACGATAGATGTTGAAGAGATATTTCAGGTGCATGCCCTGTCTGATGTCGTAAAGGTGGAAGACTGGGATGGATTTGCCCCAAGCGTGGAATCGAATACGTCCATTATCCTGGAGATGCTTAAAGAGAATGATACAAAGGCCACCTTTTTCTGCCTCGGGTGGATTGCTCAAAGACACGAATCTCTTATCAGGCGTATTTGTGAGGATGGTCACGAAATAGCATGTCATGGCTACAGCCATCAGGTCATTTATAATCAGAGCCCGGATGCATTCAGGGAAGATGTGGCGGAATCAAAAAAAATCATTGAAGATATCACGGGAGAGCCTGTTCTCGGTTACAGGGCCCCCACTTATTCCATAACGGAAAAGACCCTGTGGGCGTTAGATATACTTGAGGAGCTTGGCTTTGCCTATGACTCAAGCATATTCCCTGTGCATCACGACAATTACGGGATTCCGTCGGCCCCGAGATTTCCTTACCGGATCGAAGGCAGAAACCTTGCCGAGTTTCCCATTTCAACGATAAAACTGGGAAATCTCAATCTCCCTGTTGCCGGTGGTGGCTATTTCAGGCTGTTCCCGTATAAGCTTACAAAACTAGGCTTGAAATCTGTAGAAAGGGAAGGGAAGCCCTTTATATTTTATATTCATCCCTGGGAGTTCAACCCGGACTCCTTGAAGGTTGCAGGTTTATCAGCGCTTTCAAGCTTCAGGACCTATATCAATCTATCCAGAACACAGGGACGCTTCAGAAAGCTCATTTCCGATTTCTCCTTTACAACAGCTTCGAATGTCCTGGCAGGGATGAACCTGATACAGGTTTGATTCAATTGCCTGCAATAATTTGAGGGAGTTGTGATATATCGGACAGAATCTTCCATGCGCCGGGGAAATCAAGCCCTTCAGTAATGCCGCGTGGGATGGCTATACACCTGATCCCGGCTGAAACTGCAGATTCGACACCTCTGGGCGAATCCTCTATGGCTATGCATTCCCCGGGTTTGTATCCGGACAGTTCGATGGCCTTAAGGTAAGGGGCAGGGTGCGGTTTGTAATATTCATATTCGCCTCCTGCAAGGACAAAATCAATGTATTTCAAAATGCCCGTGTTCCTGTGGATCGCCTCGAAAAAATACCTGAGTTCGCTTGTGACAATGCCCATTAAATATCTTCCCGAGAAGGCCCTGAGGACATCCTCGGCGCCCTCGATCAGAAGATTTCCCTGCGCCGTCAATTCCCCGTAGAGGCTGTTCCTTTTAATCCTGAAGTTTTCAAAGTCTGTTCTTGAAAGGCCGTTCCTTTCAGAAAAAGGCCACAGTCCTTTACCTTTTATCAGGCTCAGCTCGATGAATTCCTCTCTTGTAAGTTCTATGCCGAGTTCTGCAAAGGTATCCCTGTTGGACTTGAAGTACAGGTCCTCGGTATCGACAAGAATCCCGTCATTGTCCCAGAAAACGGCTTTGATCATCTGCTTGCTAAGGCCTCCATTGTCTGTCGTGATAGGCCGTGTCGAGGGCATCGACTATAAGCCTCGGATTCCTGTAGATATCATGAAACCCCCAGTATTCCTCTTCATTCAGCGGATGGTATGGCGCATAAATGGAGTCATCCGGGAACTTGTAGCGGTTCACGAAATCATCATACCATTTAAAGGGCAGAGTATGTCCTGGTTCGTCGGCCCATATGAACGCATAACCTCCGACGACGCCGTTGTTCATCATTGCATTCCATTTCTCCATGAATTTCCTGGCCTGGAATCTTTCCAGAGCCTCCTTGGTCGCAGTAGTCTTGAGATAAACCTCTTCCGCCATGGCGAGCATTGCGCCTGGCCAGCCGTTCGTTCCATATTCGAGCAGGATCATGGGCCTGCCTTTGTTCAAATAGGCCTGGCAGTATTTGATGTATGCGGTGAATCCGGCCGTGTCGATCGCAATGGGCCATGTGAATCCGTAATTGTCCAGCCCGTACATATCGGTGAATTCAAGGGCACCATAGGTGATAATATTAGATGGATGGGCGCCGTATACTGTCGGATGGTTCGGATCGATATCCTTGACTATTTTGTTCAGTCCCTTGAGTTTGGGAATGACATTCTCCCTGTGCGTGTCGAGTATCTCATTTGCCAGGACATAGCCTGCTATCGAGTGGCGCTCCCTGCCGCGGTCTGCCATGAACACGGCCCAGGGTTTGAGCGATTCATACATCTCGTCCGTGAAATCCCATGTCCATCCCTGCGGGATGATATCAAAGATCATCAGCCCTTTGTTTGCCGTATAATCCACGTACCAGTCATTCCATGTGCCATAGTTGCGGATGGAATTGACGCCCAGGTCAATCATTTTATCAATGTCGCTTTTCAGTATCCTGATTTTTTCACTGCCTGTGGTGTCCGGTGCGAATCCGTGACTTGGGGTCATTCCTTTTATAGTTACAGGTTCATCGTTCAACAGCAGTTCTGTTCCTCGAATGCTTATTTCTGCAGGATTTGCAGGAAGCCTTTTAACATCTCTCATATGCCCTTCATAGAAGAGCCTTATTTCAAGCCATAAAGGGCTTACCTTTTCACGGCCTTTAAGGTTTACGGGCGTCCAGCGAACAGGAGCGGGATTTATTTCCCCTTCGGTTGTCGTAAGGCCGCCGTTCGAAATCGAGACCATGTTTTCCGCATAGGCGATGTCTTCTCCGTTTTTAATTATTGCAGCCGTAACGATCCCGCCTGATGAGACGGCCTTGATCTTCAGACTGCCGCCTTCCCTGTAAGCCCTGACATCACTCAGAAAGGGATAATCACTGTTAAATATATTGACAAGTTCGGCAAGAAGGCCGGCTGCCCTGGGATTTTGCGGGTTGAGCGGGTGGCTGTTCCCGCAATATCCGACGGCAACGACCGGTTTTTCACCTCGAACCATAACTATCGACGGGCCTCCGTCGATTACGGTCGGGACTCCGTCGATATGCTCGATGCTTATATAATAGGAAAGGACGCGCTCTTTTGAAGGATATTGGGCGTGTACAGGGTCTCCCGATGCATAATCAAGAATGAAGCCGTCATCGGCAAGCGAGGGAAGGGCGGAAGAGCCGAAAGCGGTAATTGCCGAAGAGGTTACAAATGATCCCGACGATGGTGCTGCGAACATGCCGAACAGCCCGGTAAATTCCCTGTCGTCTTTTCCGTCCGGTTTTGAAAAAGGGGTTCCTGCAAGGCTTACAAGCGGGATGCCCCTTGACTGTGCTTCGGCCATCCCCTCTGCCGCCTCTTTCGGGAAGGCTTCTCCATATGGATTTATAATTACCCTGAAGCCTTCGCCGATTTCATCAGGTGAAATCAGCTTGGCGGGAATTGACTGGTTCAGCAGGCTTTCAACAATCCATTGGGGAGTGAGCCCTGAAGGGACGCCTGAAGCCCGAAAACCTTCTTTATATAAAACGGCTACAGGCATGCCCTCTGAGATATGAGATTCATCCGTTAATGGAGTGCTTCTCCGGTCTGCGTCATTTGAATCGCTGCAGCCGCCAAATGCTGCAATAGCCAGAAGCCCGCATAAAAGAATATATATGAGACGATGTCTTATCATGATGCTGTAGCCCCCCTCAAAAATGAATTACGAACATATAGACTTTTTAAATGTAATTTTCAACCGCTTGCCAAAGTCATGATTATGAAATATCAAGGCCTGATGGAAATCCTTTTTGTCAAACTCGGGGCGCTCGGGGATGTAATCAATACGCTGCCTCTTGCCGTGAGCCTGAAGAAAAAACTCAATGCCGGGATAACATGGCTGGTCGAGCCGCTCAGCCTCCCGATTGTAAAGGAACATCCCGCTGTCGATAAGGTGATCCTTTTTGATAAGAAAAACTGGAAGAAATCCCTGCCGGATGTGCTCAGTGAATTGAGAGAAAACCGCTTCGACATAGCACTGGACCTTCAGCGGATATTGAAATCGGCATCCTTTGCAATGGCGTCAAAGGCTTCGAGACGTATAGGCTTCGACGGGAAAAGATGCAAGGAGATGACATGGCTTTTCCCTTTCGAAAGGATAGCAGAGGCTGATCCGGGAAGGCATATGGCTGTTCAGTACCTTGATTTTGCCTGTTACCTCGGGGTGGACGACCCCCAGATAAAATGGGACATACCCGTTTCCGGTTCAGTACCGTTAAACCTTCCGGATGAATATGTCGTGCTTAACATCGGTGCAACTAAAAAAGCGAACCTGTGGCCTGAAGGGAATTTCTCCAGGCTGGCTCAAATGATAGAATCACGCTTCGGGATCAGGAGCGTTGTTACAGGAGGCAGAGAAGATGTCGGCTCTTCGATTGCAATCAGCGAAAAGGCCGGAGACTGTGTTATAAATCTTGCTGGTAAAACTACAATACCCGAACTGAAGGAAGTGATAGCAGGCTCACAACTGGTCGTTTCATGCGACACCGGGCCCATGCATCTGGCTGTTGCATTAAATAAGCCGGTTGTAGCCTTGTTCGGACCGTCCGATCCCCGAAGGACAGGGCCTCTTAACGGCGAGGTCATACAGAAACAACTTGACTGTGCGCCCTGCAACAAGCGCAGCTGCGATGATCCGAAATGCATGCGCGGGATAACTCCCCAGGATGTCCTTGAGCGTATGGAGGCCTTGTGGTCAGCATAATAATCGTTACGATGGGTGTCGATGCGGAGCTTAGGCGATGCCTGGACTCGATCGGAAAGCACATAAAAACCGATCATGAAATAATTCTGGTAAACAACTCAAAAGAGACCATAGAGGTTTCACATGCCGATAAGATAATCGAAAACAGCCGCAATCTCGGTTTCGCAAGGGCGGTAAACAGGGGAATCAGAGCAGCCGAAGGGGAATGGCTGCTGCTTCTGAATCCTGACACCAGGTTCGATTCGGATGTGGTCAGCCCTGTCCTTGATTTCATGGAAATGAATGAAAAAGCAGGCATATGCGGCATACAGCTGATATTCCCTGACGGGAAACTTCAGAACTCGGTTGATATCATCCCGAATCTTGCCAACCAGTTCATCAACAAATCAGCCCTTAAGATTTTATTTCCCCGGGCATACCCGGGAAAGCGTTCGGGGTATACTGCGGCGGTAAGGGTCCCGTCGGTAATCGGCGCATTCATGATGATAAGAAGAGCGATGCTTGAAAAGACAGGCCTTCTGGATGAGGGCTTTTTCTTTTACCTGGAAGAAACCGACCTGTGCAAAAGGGCCATCAATGCAGGGTTCGAGGTGTGGCATCTTCCGCAGTTGAAAATGGTCCATTATCAGGGTGTATCTGCCAGAAAATATGACATAGCCAGGACAATCGAATTTATCCGTTCCATGCACCGGTTTTTCCTTAAGCATGGAGGAGAGGCCAAAGCGCATGTTTTTATAATATTGACCATGATAAAATCGTTTATCGAGGTTTTGACAAATCTGCCCCTTTGTTTCATCGATAAAAAAAGAAAAAAAGTGATCCGCTCGGCCTCGGTTTTTCTATGGCTTGTAGCAGGCAGGCCCCAAGGATTCGGACTTGAAACGATTAAAACGGTATATTCTATTGAAAAGAAATCAGGATACAAATGGTTCATACCACAAGGTGGCAGCATCCCCGATAAAACCCCGGACGAGATTCTGAAATCGCTGCCGGATGTGCATAACCGTTCCAGGACAACGTTTGTCAAAAGCGGCGATTTTGCAGGAGAACGAATCTTCCTCAAACGCTACAATTATAAAGGGATAAAGGATTCGTGCAAGAATCTGTTCAGAAAGAGCAGGGCATTAAAGGCAATGGAAGCGGCGCTCAGGGTTGAAGAAATCGGGCTCGATACACCTGAAGTGATTTTTGCATGCGAAAAGAGAGTCCTTGGAATTCTCATGAAATCGTTTATTGCAACCAGGGCCGTAAATGCCGGGAATCTCGTGGAACTGGTTTCCAAAGGCTCCTGTCCGGAAAATATGATGTCTGATGTCGCACGATACATTAGGAGGATGCATGAAACAGGGGTTTTCCATGTGGATTTCAAGGGAGAAAACCTCCTCTATGATGTAAAGGGAAAAATATATCTGATCGACCTGGACAGACTTAAGGTAAAGCGTTTCCTTTCTCTGGATAACATAATAAAGAACCTGAGTTACCTGAATGCGTCATTCTGCATGAGCATGAGCAGGGAAAAGAGAACAGGATTCCTTGATGAATATTTAAAGGGCAACACCGGTCTTATAAGATACAGAGATAATATTATCAGAAAGATTGAGGCCTATACCGAAATCAGACTTGGGAAAAGATACTTGTAACAATCAAGTGTATTAGTTCCGATCTGAACTTACAAGCGGGAAATCAGTGGTATAATTTAATCTGACAATCCCTTTTTCTGACAGGCTGAAAGAAGAGATTACGTGATAAGATCGCAAATCTTGCCGGAGCGCCACTTGGCGCACATCTGCAGTTAGAATATAAACTTTTTCAGTATTCCCCGGTTCCAATTCCAAACCATGCATGCCGGCTTTATGAGCAGGGGGGCTCTGCCGGGAGGCTCCGGCAATATGTTGAAAAATGGTGGTGCTGGTTTCTGCGGCGGGCTGGAAGGTCTGGTATGCATAAAATGTAGTAGCTCCGACTTGATCTGACAGCTCTCCTTTCTGAAGGGATATTTGTAC
>CAYNVT010000131.1:0-8339 GCA_964400685.1 uncultured Bacteriovoracaceae bacterium
GGGAGAATTCATATCTAAAGAGGTTATCTGCGGCGGAAGGTCGTTTGGTCCCTTTATTGACACAAAGAACAGGAAGCTCGTTTTCTCAAGCTATGACATGAAAATATATGAACACGATTATTCCGGTTTGTATGGCGCGAAAACATGCTATCTCGGTACGAGGTTACCAGGAAAAGAGATTTAAAACGATTTTTTAGACTGTTTTTTCGTTCATATTGATGTTGTACTTCTTGATCTTGTAATGCATTACGCGTCTTGATATGCCCAGCGTTTTTGCCGCTTCGTTCTGAACCCATCTGGACTTTTTCAGAGCGTCAATGACCATATCCTTTTCCGTTTCTTCGAGCTTGTTAAGGCTTTCGTCGAAAATTTCATCAGGTTCACAGATTCCGGAAATGAGAAGGTCGTCTCTTGTTATGATATCATTGCTGCACAGAACTACTGCTGATTGTACCGTGTTTCTGAGCTCCCTGACGTTCCCCGGCCAGTGATGCTTTTTCATTATCTCAAGGACGTCCTTTGATATCCCCAGGACATGTTTGCCGGTTTTCTGGGAAAATTCATTTACAAATATCTGAACCAGTCCCGGTATATCTTCAGTCCTTTCCCTGAGAGGGGGGATGTCGATATTGATTACTTTGAGCCTGTAGTAAAGGTCTTCCCTGAAAGAGCCGCTTTTAACAAGCGATACCAGGTCTGCATTTGTGGCGGCGATAACCCTGATATCCGAGTGCTTTTGAGTAACATCGCCTACGCGGCGGAATTCTCCATACTCGATTACCCTGAGCAGCCTGTTCTGCAGTTCGGGAGATATGTTTCCTATCTCGTCGAGGAACAGCGTGCCCTTGTCTGCTTCTTCAATTATCCCGGTTTTATCTTTTATCGCGCCGGTGAATGCACCTTTCACATAGCCGAACATCTCGGATTCTATAAGCCCTGAAGGTGTCGCCCCGCAGTCCATAATCACGAAGTTCTTGGTTGAACGTTTGCTTTCGCTGTGAATAAGCCTTGCAATAAGCTCTTTTCCTGTCCCCGATTCACCTGTGATCAGCACCGTGGCATCCGTTGAACTTACCTGTTTTGCCAAGCGTACGATATGATTCATTGAATGGCTGACTGCATATATCGGACTGTCGGATGAGAGTTCCACTTTCTTTTCAAGAGCCCTAACCCTCTGTTTAAGTTCCTGCTTATCCAGGGCTCTGTTCAGTTTGGCGATAAGTTCCGCGGGGTTGAAAGGCTTGAGAATATAATCATATGCCCCCTGCTTCATTGCTTCGACCGCGCTGGAAATTGTCCCGTGTGCTGTAAGTATGATTACCTCAATGTCAGGATCCAGCTCTTTGGCCTCGTTTAGTACGGTTATGCCGTCTTTCTCAGGCATTTTCATATCGGTCAGCAGCACACAGGCGTTGCCGTTTTTAATGGCTTCGAGTGCGCTGTCCGGTTTGGTAAAACCCTTAACGTTATAGCCTTTGGTCTCGAGACGGGTAATCAACACCTCAACAATGTTGGGCTCATCATCCAGGATGATGATTTCAGGGTTCATTTTCTAAGGCCTCTTTTCCTCTCCGACTTCTCAATAATCTCTTCAAGTTTATTGAGCTTGAATTTCAGATCTTTCTTTTCCTCGGCTAGTATCAAAATGAGTTCTTCCTTCTGAGCCAGCTTCCTTTCATCTTCTTTCAATCTCTTTTCATCTTCCTTGAGGGCCTTTTCCAGTTCGGTTCTGTCATTCAGGCATTTCGTATTCTTGATCTGGAGTAAGTCGATATCCTTGTTCCTTGCGCTGATGATGTCGACAAGTGAAATTATATAGCCGGCATCGACTTTCAGATCTCTAGATACACCGCGGTCATTCCTGATAGCCATCAATGCAGCCTTTGTTTCTGCGGTTGAATATTCTTCTGTTATAATCGAGTTCATAATCAGAATGATTTTCTTCCTTGCCTCGATATCAGGATGGTCAATCGGGATATCCAGAGAAGCTTTCGATTTGAGTGCTTCACCTGCAGAGACACTGTTCTCGGCTGATATTATCTCCTGCGGCAGCAGCGGAGCACAACCGGCAAGTGTCAGTTCAAGCACCAACAGGAATACTGAAATAAAACAAGCTGCCTTTTCCAACCCTGCTCTGCGCATGTATCTTTCCTCCGTGCGTCTCCACAATATGTTTGGCAATTGCAAGCCCAAGACCTATCCCGCTGTGACCTCTGGTAGTCCTGGATTGATAAAACTTTTCAAAAATTAGAGGGATATCTTCCTCTGGAATTCCCTTTCCATGATCCTGGACTTCAATGATGAAATCATTTCCCTGGCGGCTGAGTCTTATTTCAACCCTTCCACCATCTTCCGAGTATTTGATTGCATTATGGGTCAGATTTGTCAACACCTGCAGGATCTTATTTTTATCCACATTCGCCATGCATGCCGAATCGGGATTGCTGAATATCAGGTCTATTCCTTTATTCTGTGAATAGGGCATAATTTCAGTAACGAATTCTGATATTATCGTCCTTAAATCATTCTGCTGAAGGTCAAGCCTCAACAATCCGGCTTCAAGTCTGGACATGTCCAGCAGCTCATTTATTATCTGTAAGAGCCTGTTTATTCCCTGATCCATTATTGATATTAGCCTTTTCTGCTTTCCGTCAAGTTCGCCGCCAATACCGTCCATGAGAAGGCTGGCAGCTTCCTTCATCGATGTGAGAGGTGTTTTCAGCTCATGGGACACGATTGAGATGAATTCCGATTTCATGTCGTCTAGCTCTTTGAGACGCGTAGCCATCTTGTTGAACGATTCCGCAAGGTTGCCAAGCTCGTCTTTCGAATCAATAGGTATCCTGTAGGTAAAATCTCCCTGTGAAATATGGCTTGTCCCTGTGTTTATAAGGCTTATGTCTTTGGATATGCCGATATAGATTACAAGCGGAATTAGAAGCCCTAGGGCAAGGGCTATTATGAATGACCACCAGGTTATGGTCACTACCTTCTCACCGAGGGTTTTAAGCCTGAAAATCTTTTCGTCAATTGACTTTATTGCATTCTGTCTGACAGTCTGTACAGCCTCGACAAGCTCATCAATGGTCTTGCCGTTCCTTTCGAAGATATCGTCTATCAGCTTGGAATCCGCCGGTATGTTCTGAGCTTCAAGATAGTAACTCCTGATGAAGTCATTCCATTTTTTCTCTGAAAATTTTATTAATTCAGCCTCTTTGCTGTCGTATGCGACATCGTTGCCTTTCAAATATGAAAACGCGTTTGAAATCTCTGTGGCATTTTCCCTGATGGTTCCCATATATGCAGGGTCATGCAGCAGGATGTATTTGCGGGATGCCTCGTCAAGGTTGATGAGGCTCTGAATCAATGTCTCGCCGGTGTCCTTTTTCTTGTAGTCCAGACTGTATACTTCGGCTGTCACGCCTCCCAGGCTTGAGGACACATAGAGCAGTAATAGACATAGACCCAATATTACTATCAGATAGACCATAAAGGTCATTGCAAGTTTTTCACGCAATCCAACTTTCATAGAATAATAATAATTATATTCTTTTAGCCCTGATGGCAAGTCTGAGTTTTATTGAAGCATATCCTTGACCAGGGTTTTCAATATATCGTGTTTTCCTATTATTCCGATGAGGTTTCCGTTTTCGTCTACAACCGGGAGCGTATGAAAATTTTTGTCAACCATCAGCTTTGCAACATTCTCAATTTCAGTATCGGGCCTTACGGTAACCGGGTCCGGTGTCATGGCCTGGGAAACCAGCGCTGCAGAAATCTTTTCAACCTCTTTTTCGAGATGTTTTACTGAAGTGAGCGGGATAAAACCGTCAAAGACAGTGAATATGGTGGGTATGGGGAAGCTTTTCTGCTGGGCTATAAGGTCGCTCTGGCATAAAATACCAACCAGTTTCCCTTCCGAATCAACTACAGGAGCACCGTTGAATCTTTTTTCCAGAAGAATTTTCGTGGCTTTGGCTATTTCGTCATCCGGGGAAAATGTTACCAGTTCGGTGGTCATGATATCTTTGACTGTTATCATCAGTGTTTCTCCGGGGGGAAATTATTTTTTGATGATTCCGAGCTTGAGCGGAACCCACCAGGTGAATCCGAAAGCGAGCGTTTTTATAACAGTCCTGAGACCTGAAAGCCCGGCTTTTTTGCCTATGCCCAGCGACAGACCAAGCTCCAGCGGATGGCCGAATGCCCATGTGCAGAAGACACATTTCCAGATTTTCTTGAGTTTTTCATCTTCAAAAGGCTTGATAAGCCCGGTTATGGCGAATGCCCAACCTAGAAGAGAGCCAACCATAAGTAACAACCAGAATGCCTTTTTCATCATATAACCTCCGGGAAAAGTCTTATGTCTAATAATATGCCACTTGAATGATTTTTCAAGGAATTATCAAAAAAAGAAGGGGCCTGCCGGCCCCTTCTCCGCTGAACTGATTTGAATATTACCCTTTTTTGAATGTGTATACTGTGCTGCTTACCTGGCTTGAGCTCGTCTGTCCGACAACATACCAGCTGACTGTGGTCTTTCTTGGTATGAACCAGTACCAGAGCACTGAGTGAATGGTATATGATGTGGAGCTTCCGGAATACATCTTTACATAATTCTTTCCGTCCAGCGCCATATAGACTCCATAACCCGTCATGTTGGTACCGTTCCATCTCAAGGTGGGAGCGCTTGATATCTGTGCGCCGTTAAGCGGAGCCGTAAGGTTGATGCCGGCCTGGATGCCCTGAACCGTAACCGTAACGGTATCCGCAAGGCTTGTATCTTTTCCGTCATAGACCTTGAGTTCAAAGATATAGGTTCCGGCGGTTCCCGGGGTAAATGACGGGGTGGCGGTGTTTGCACCACTCAGCGACACGCTGGGCCCTGAGATCTGAGACCATATGTATGAGAGCGTATTGCCGTCGGCATCAGAACTGCCTCTTCCGTCAAGCGTAACCTTCAGCCCCAGTGTCGGGGTCAGGTTAATGGTCTGAGGATCACCTGCATCAGCAACAGGGACATGGTTCACGCTTTCTACTGTTACCTTAACGGTGTCTTCAGCCTGTGCCTGACCGTCTGAAACGGTTACCTTGAATTCCAGGACGCCTGATACGGTCGGTGTGAATGTAACTTTAGCGGTATTGGCTCCGGTCATCTCAACCGATGCGCCGCTTATCTGTGACCATGTGTAGGTAATTGCATCGGCATCAGGATCATAGGAGGCGCCTGCATTAAGGCTCACCAATGTACCGACCTTGGTATTCTGATCATCACCTGCTTCGGCAACGGGCGCCGTATTATTTTTTAATACCCTTACTGTAATGGTGTCCGGCGTTGAGCTTACCTGCGCATCAGACACAATCAGTTCGAATACGTATGTGCCTGTTACTGAAGCGGTGAAACTCGGTTTCGCACTGGATGCATTCGCCAGATGTACCTGAGTTCCGGAAACCTGAGACCAGGAATAGCTGAGAGTATCACTGTCAGGATCGCTCGATCCGCTTCCGTCGAGTGTTACAACAGTGCCGGACTGGACATCGGCATCAGCTCCTGCATCAGCTGTAGGGGCCTGATTGACTGCATTTACAGTGATCAGGACTTCATCCGCCTGGCTTGAATTGACGCCGTCGGAGCAGACAACTGCGAACCTGTACAGACCTGCATTCTGCGGTGTGATAACTATATCCTGTGTCGTCATTGAGGGCAGAGCGATGCCGGGGCCTTCAAGAAGAGACCATGTGTAGACAAGCGTATCGTCATTGGGATCTGATCCGACCGAATGAAGCGTTATTGCTGTCCCAGAATCGACAATCATGTCGCTGCCTGCATTTACGCTTGGGGCTACATTATTGATTGAAATATCAACTGTGTCGGTTGAAGAGGACCTTGCATCGGCACAGGTCAGCATGAACCTGTAGGTGCCCGATTTGACGCCCAGGAAACTGGCCTTGCTCGAGGCCGCGTTGTCGATGGTTACAGAGACCGGACCTGTTACAAGAGACCATGAATATGTTATGCTGTCTCCGTTCGGATCAGTGGCCGATCCATTTAAGTATATTTTTGTAGGGTCACTCTGCTGGTTCGCGCCGGCCTCTACAGTCGGTGCATAGTCATATTTGTAATTCGGGTTTGAATTGTTTACATACTCTTCCAGATTGTTGTAGCCGTCTCCATCGCTGTCAAGGCCGGCATCGGAAGCGTTGCTGGGATTGAATCCATTGGTGTTTTCCCATACATCCGGCATGCCGTCGCCGTCAGAATCCAGCACGAGATTTATCGTGTCGCTTACCGGAGTCGTCATCCAGTTGCCGCTCGAATCCTTGAATTTTGCATAAACGGTCTTGGTTCCGTCTCCCGCAGTAAGGACCCAGGCCTGTGATGCGGAAAATGCGGCTTCAGAAGACCATGTGACTCCGTCATTGCTTATCATCATTCCTGCGATGGTACCGGCATTATCAGTTGCCGTCAGGCCGAGTGTAACCGTCCTTGAAGATGCGGTTGCAGCGCCTGCGTTTATCGTTATGCTTCCTGTAGGGGGCGTTGTGTCAGGGACAGGTATAGATATGGAGACTTCAGCAGATTTTTCGGATTCATTGGAGGAGGTGTCATAAGCGCTCATGGCAATGTAATATGTCCTGCCGGTATCAAGATTATCTATGGTCAGGGTTGTTACTTTGCCGGCGTTTACCGTTGTGGTATATGTTCCGGGTTGAGTCCCGTAGTATACCTTGTAACCTGCAAGATCCGATTCCGAATTGGCGCTCCAGCTTACTTGTATGGATGCGGCTATCAGCGATATCGGGAATAAAACAGCCACTGCCAAGGTTAATGATAATATCGTAAGTTTTTTCTTCATGGATGTTCCTCCAAATCTTTTATCTGTTAGAAAAGAGAGCAAGCAGTGAGCCATTCCAAAACCTCAATGATTTATGGAGATTGAAAAAAGCATCAGCCGAAGGATTACGTATCGGGCGTAATTATGGTTACGATAACGTAATTACCGGTCTTTCTGATGGCAGTCCCGGGTGCTTTAGAAAAGATGCGCTTGCAAAATAGGTTTTAAGATTGATAACATGACTTTTATGGAAAATTCAGAATCCGTACAAAATGATGTTCTGCAGACGGCTGCACCCAGAAAGCTGGTTTATATAAGGTTTTCCAGCATGCTCACGCCTTATATATTCAACGCGGGCGAACTTGATTTGAAGCCCGGCATGATGGCGGTTGTGGAAACAGAACTGGGCCTTGCCGTGGGGAAGGTGCTAGCATTCACCGATGAAGAGGACGCCGCCGGGCTTGATGAGATAAAACCGGTTCTGAGGCTGATCAGTGACTCCGACAAGAAAAAGTTAAGCGATATCAAGGCAAAGGAGAAGCTGGCCTTTAATTTCTGCAAGGAGCGAATAATAGCCAGAAATCTTCCCATGAAGCTTATTCATGTCGAACACGCATTCGACGGAAACAAGATCACGTTTTTCTTCGTGTCCGAGGGAAGGGTCGATTTCAGGGAACTGCTCAAAGACCTTGTTGAAAAGTACAGGACAAGGATAGAGCTGAGGCAGATCGGTTCACGCCAGGAAACGTGCATTCTCGGCGGCATAGGGAGCTGCGGCCGGGAGCTTTGCTGCGCATGTTTTCTGACGAACTTCCAGCGCATATCGGTCAAGATGGCGAAAAACCAGAACATGACGCTCAATCCGACAAAGATATCAGGAATGTGTGGCAAGCTTAAATGCTGCCTTGCATATGAAAAAGAGGCTTATGCAAACCTTATAGACAACCTGCCCAAGGCAGGAAAGACCGTATTCCTCGAACAGGGTGAAGCTGTTGTTATCAGCATAAACGTCATCAACCAGACCTTTATCGCAAAGCTTGCAGACAGGCGGTTTATCAAAGCAAAGGCTTCGGACATACTTACCGAAGAAGAATTCCGCAAGATACCCGAACAGAAACAGCAGCTCCGGCAGAGAAATCCTCAGCAGGAACCGGTACCTGCACCTGTTCAATCCCATCAGGTAAAATCAGAAGGACAAGGTGAAGAGAAAAGGGACAAGGGCAGGCGCCATAACCGGAACCGGCGCAACAGGTCCAGGAGGAAACCCGAACAATGATGAACTATTTTTATATAACCACCCCTATCTACTATGTTAATTCCAGGCCTCATCTCGGGCATGTTTATACATCGGTCATTGCAGACGTGCTTTCGCGGTTCAACCGCATTTCCGGAAAGAACGTCTTCTTTCTGACAGGGACTGATGAACACGGCGACAAGATTGCCCAGACCGCCCAGAAACAGGGAAGGACACCCAGGGAACTTGTAGATGAGAACAGCGCGCTG
>CAYNVT010000131.1:8349-11697 GCA_964400685.1 uncultured Bacteriovoracaceae bacterium
TCCGTGGAAAACGACAGGTTCATACGCACGAGCGAGCCTGATCATGTAAAGGTAGTCCAGTCCATACTCCAGAAGGTTTATGATTCCGGTGATATCTATTTCGGAGAATACGGCGGCAACTACTGTCTGGGATGCGAACGGTTTCTGACCGACAGCGAGCTTGAAAACGGCAAATGTCCGCAGCATCAGGTTGAACCCACTCATATCAAGGAAAAGAATTATTTCTTCAAAATGGAAAAATACAGGCAGTGGCTTATCGATCATATAAACGCCAACCCCGATTTCATAAGACCTCAGAGGTACAGGAACGAGGTGCTCGGAATGCTTCGCGAACCGCTTGACGATCTGTGCATATCGCGGCCTAAACAGCGTCTGTCATGGGGCATTGACCTGCCTTTCGACAATGATTATGTCTGCTATGTCTGGTTTGACGCCCTCATAAACTATCTGACCGGAATAGGCTATCCGGATGACGTTCATTTCAGCGACTACTGGGGAGCGGCGCAGCACCTCATTGCGAAAGATATCCTGAAACCGCACGGCGTTTACTGGCCCACCATGCTTAAGGCAGCCGGGATCGAGCCTTACAGGCATCTCAATGTCCACGGATACTGGAACATCGACATGGCGAAGATGAGCAAGAGTCTGGGCAACGTCGTCAACCCTCTTGATCTTAAGGAAAAATACGGGCTCGATGCATTCAGGTATTACCTCGTGCGCGACATGGTGTTCGGTCTTGATTCGAACTTTTCGGAAGATGCGATGATCGACCGATACAATGCTGACCTCGCCAATGACCTGGGCAACCTTGTCAACAGGAGCCTCGGCATGCTGAAAAAGTATTACGGCGGCGTCATACCCGAAACCGGCGTGCCGGAAAATGAAGAAGACCTCCAGATTAGGGACCTGGCTCTCAGCGCCGCAGTCCACTACCGTTCAAGGATGAAATCCGTCGAGATGCAGAATGCCCTTGCAGCAACATGGTCACTGATTTCTGGACTCAATAAATACATCGATAAATCGGCGCCGTGGACTCTCGTTAAAACTGATCAGAAGCGTCTTGCAGCGGTTATGTACAATATCATGGAAGGAATCAGATTCATTGCCGTCATGACTTATCCGGTAATGCCCGACGCATCGAGAAAAATCCTTGCCATGCTCAATACCGGGGAAAATCCTGATATCGACAGCCTCAACGTGTTCGGCTTTTTGAAGGCGGGTATAAAGACTCAGGAACCCAAAGTTCTCTTCCCCAGAGTGGAAAAGCTTGAAGCCCTTGTCGCAGAGGCCGGGACTGAAAAGGCGTCTGAGATAAAAGAGGAGAAGAAGGAAGAAAAGAAAGAGCCTCTCAACCTGATTGACATCTCCGAATTTGCGAAGGCCGAAATCAGGGTGGGTAAAATTGTGAGCGCCGAGCGCGTGCCGAAGAGCGATAAGCTCATACTCATGAAAGTCGATATCGGCGAGGAGCGTCAGGTCGTTGCAGGCATAGGAAAGGCCTATACACCTGAAGAACTTGCCGGTAAAAAGATAGCAGTTGTCACAAACCTGAAGCCTGCAAAGCTCATGGGCATTGAGAGCTTCGGCATGCTGCTGGCGACAGACACGGAAGAGGGCGGTCTTTCTCTGATCGGCTTCGACAGGGAAGTCAAAGTGGGCGCAAGGATAAGGTGAGATTATGATTCCCCGATACTCCACAAAGGTGATGAACGAAATCTGGTCTGATGAGAACCGGTACCGGAAGTGGCTGGATGTAGAGATTGCCGCCTGCGAAGCCTGGGCCAGACTCGGAAAAATACCTCAGAAGAGCCTCGAAAACATACAGAAGAATTCGAGGTTCGAGGTCGCCCGCATCGAGGAAATCGAGAACATAACAAAACATGATGTAATCGCTTTCGTAAGCTGTGTGGCCGAATATATAGGGGAAGACGCGCGTTTCATGCACATGGGACTCACGAGTTCAGATGTGCTGGATACCGCCTATGCGCTTCAGTGCAAAGAGGCAGGGGCTGTCATAATCGAAGATATCAGGGGCTTGATGGATGCGCTCAAGAAGCGAGCCTACGAGTTCAAAGACCTGCCCGCAATGGGCCGCTCGCACGGCATCCATGCAGAACCCGTTTCGTTCGGTTCAAAGTTTGCACTGTGGTATGCGGAGATGGGGCGGAACCTTAGGCGCATGAACGACGCCATCGACGTAATCGCATGCGGCAAGATATCGGGCGCGGTAGGCACGTTCGCCAATGTCCCGCCCGAGGTTGAAGAATATGTATGCGAAAAGCTCGGGCTTACGGCCGAGCCGCTCAGCACCCAGATTGTCCAGCGCGACAGGCATGCCCAGTTCTTTACCGCGATTGCCCTTGTTGGCTGTACTATCGAGAAGATAGCCATAGAGATAAGGCACCTGCAGCGCACCGAGGTGCTCGAGGCCATGGAGCCTTTCGGCAAGGGACAGAAGGGCTCGTCGGCCATGCCTCACAAAAAGAACCCGATTCTTTCCGAGAACCTTACAGGTATGGCGAGGCTGCTTCGCGGCTATGCGCTGTCGGCCATGGAAAACGTGGCGCTCTGGCATGAGCGCGACATCAGCCATTCGAGCGTCGAGCGCGTTATCGGTCCGGATGCCACGACCCTGCTCGATTTTGCGCTCAAAAGACTCAAGGGCCTGATAGAAGGCCTTGTCGTGTTCCCGGAAAATGTAAAGAAGAACCTTGAGCTCACAAAGGGGCTCTGGCATTCGCAGAACGTCCTGCTGGCGCTTGTCGACGCCGGAATGCAGCGCGACGACGCCTATGCCGTAGTGCAGAGAAATGCGCTTCCGGTCTGGGAAGGCAAGGGCGATTTCAAAGAAGCGCTCTTAAAAGATCCGGAGGTAACGGCAAAACTGAGCAAAGAAAAAATCGACGACCTCTTTGACCTGTCGCACCATATGAAATATATAGACACGATATTCAAACGGGTCTTCGACATGGCGTTATAACTTCGCATACCTTTGTCGCTCCTCATTTCGTCATTCCGGCGTACGTCAAAGTACGCCTCATTCCTCAATTTCGTTGCTTCGCGGTCTGCTTTGATTCGGGCTATGACGGCCCTCACCCTTCGGGCACATCTTCGATGTGTCAATTTTCGTGAAGCGAAAATTTGTTATAACGCCATGTCATAATTGATATTAGTTATTTCTGCCTGCGTCGCTTCCTCATTGATCAAGAAAAGGTGACTGACACCTTTTGTTCAAGCGGGGCACTTGTTAAAGTGCTCCGCTTGACGTTCTATTAGTATCTTTATCCCAATTATCAGAAGTACTGTCCTCCAATTTTGGTTATGCGTGAGGAGACGGTGAAGGTGTTT
>CAYNVT010000132.1:0-2468 GCA_964400685.1 uncultured Bacteriovoracaceae bacterium
TTTCCCGCCTTCATGCCAGGGGATTTCCCCTGTCGGAAGCTGCAGGCTCAGAATTGAATCCGCCAGCAGATTCATATCGACTGCATGACCGTTAATTGCCTTTAATATCTCAACACCCATACTACTCACCTTTCGTCAGATAAAGAACAACGCTCTTGGCAATTACAGGATTAAGCATCCTGTCCAGAAACCTGGTCAGAAAAGGCTTCTTCATAATGTCCCACACAAGAAACCTGTGGTAAAGCCTTACAGGCCATGCCTTATCATTCTTGTGGCCGACCATGCACTTTATCCACCAGTACGGACTGTGGAGCGCGTGCGCCCAGCCTGAACCAACCAGTTTTGCCCCTGCATCTTCAAGCATTTTTACAAGTTCATTTCTTTTGTATATCCGTATATGCCCGCCTTTTTCATTGTGGTATTCGTAAGATAGGGCCCAGCATATCTTCTCAGGAAAATAACGGGGGACGCTCACTACAAGAGATTTCCCGTTTTTTAATACCCTTAATATTTCGCTTATGGCCTTTTCATGTTCAGGTATATGTTCAAGCACTTCAGAGCAGATCACGCAATCAAATGAGGCATCGGCAAAAGGCAGTTTTGTTATGTCGCTGACAGAGACATGAGCTATGCCGCCCCCGTCCTCACCTTCATGGCGCATTATTTTAAGGGTGTTCCTGGCCTTGAGTGCATCCTCTCTGTTCATGTCTATTCCAACGACATGGACATTTTTATATCTGAAGGCTTCGCTGAGGTGGCGGCCGCCTCCGCAACCGGCATCAAGAACCCATGAGCCGGGTGACAGATCAAGCCTCCTGTAATCAACTGTCAGCATATATTGCCTCTTTATAGACATTTGCAGTAGCCAGCGCCGTATTCTCCCAGGTGAAGTTCCTGATGACCCTTTCATAACCGGCTTTCGCGAGTTTATGGCACATGCCGGGATTGTCTAGCAGAGTTATTATCGCTTTTTCAAGTGCGGAATCATCTGCTGGGGGAACGAGCACACCGGCATCCCCCACAACTTCAGGCAGCGCCCCGCCGGTTGTGCTTATTACAGGAACCGCACATGCCATTGCTTCGCCTGCAGGGAGCCCGAAACCTTCATATATGGACGGAACGACAGCTATCGTACTGTTTGCATAATAGCCGGCAAATTCTTCTTCTTCAATACGGCCTGTAAATGTAACCACATCCTTAAGATTCAAATCCTTCACAAGCTGTTCAATTGCCCCGCCCGGTTTCGGTTTGCCTATCACCGTCAGATGAATGTCCCTTTTTTTTCGGATTCTGTCGACCGCATGCAAAAGATACTTCAGACCTTTGAGAGGTGTATCAGCGCTGTTTGTTACAATAAGGCGGTTTGCAGGCCTTAAATTGCCCGGTATCGGATAGAATATTTCAGTATTTATGCCATTAGGAACCACATTGAAATTTATGGCATCCACCTTGAAATCGCTGCTTATATCTTTTTTTGACGCTTCCGATACCGTAATAAGGTGTCCCAGATTTCTTGCAACCCTCTTTTGCATACCGAGGAAGGAATACCATCGCCATTTCTGGACCTTCCTCAGCATGTTTGGCTGAGCGCTCACTTCAATATCCCTGTCTTTTGTAATCGGATGATGAATCGTGGTAACCAGAGGCAGCAGCTTTTTGATTCCGAGCATACCATATGCGAGACACTGGTTGTCATGGATAACATCATAACGGTCTTTGTTCTGTTTAAGGAATGAATATGCCCTGAGGCTGAATGTAAATGGTTCAGGGAAACCACCGGAACTTAAAAGAAGCCATTCCAGAAGATTCACCGGAGATTTGAGCTCGCTGACCTTTGGTGTCCTGAACAGATCATCAGGATTATACAGATCCAGGCTCGGCAGCTTGTGCAATACGATATCGTCATCCAGTAAGGGGTAAGGAGGCCCTGAGGCAACCTCCACGCTGTGCCCAAGGTCTTTGAGCGCCCTGCTGATTCTTCTTACATAAACGCCCTGTCCGCCTGAAGACGGATTGCCGCGGTACGTAAGTATGCATATCCTGAGCGGAACATCTGAGGCTGTGCCCGATCCTGTAAATTTCCTGTTTTCTTTTATAGCGTTAACTTCCATAATTTCCTGATAATTCCCGTAGTTTTAAGAACGTTACCCATATCAATAATACAAGCATAAATCAACGGAAAAGACCTTTGAGATATTTTATTGGAATCCCGTTTGATAATCAGTTAAAATAATTTATATTCAATTAAATTAATTTTAAAGCTTTGAACACCAATTTTCCGATATAGAAAAAAGGGAATAAAGTTCCTCATAAGAGGGGGCGCTATTTATGAGAAAAGTGAGTGTGTTTTATCTGGTTCTTTTGCTAATCCTGGGACTGGCTGGTGATTCTTTTGCCGATGACCTTGATTTGTTCGGCAACGACAATATCAAGACCTCCAAACAAGATAAGGCTAAAAATCCATTTGC
>CAYNVT010000132.1:2478-11653 GCA_964400685.1 uncultured Bacteriovoracaceae bacterium
ATATAAGGCTGTCAGTAGGGATCGGATACCTTCAGGGCGAGACATCTTATCAGATTGGCGGGCATTCCGACAGCCCGCAATTTGGACCATATGATTATAATAACCCGTTAAGCGAGCTTGACTGGCCGCTGAATGTAATAATGGGTTCGGTAGACCTCACTGCCAGCTACTGGAGGCTGTCAGGCGCCCTTTCCTACAAGATGAATTTTTCAGACCCAAAACAGAAAATGGAAGATTCAGACTGGTTAACGCCAAGCGCCCCGGGACAGCTTGATGTTTATTCTGAAAGCAGTGTAACGCTCGATGCAAGAATATTCGACGGCAATATCAATTTCGAATTCCTTAAATATAATGGCTGGGGCATGCAGATAGGTCTGGGTTACCTGTGGCAGGATTTCAGTTATGTCGCAAGCAATTTTGATCAGTGGTATCCGTCAGATCCATCAAGACCTCATATATATTATAGCGGCAGAGGAATAACATACGATGTAACCTATGAAATACCATATGCTCAGCTTCTGGTTAATTTTAACACAAAAAAATTAAGAGGCGCACTTGGCTATCAGTTCTCGCCTTTTGTGAATGCCGAAGATGAGGACAAGCATCTTCTCAGATCAAAGGTGGGCAAAGGGTATGACAGCGGCTATATGAATGCCGTCCGTTTTAACTGCACCTATGATTTTACAAAACATTTTTTTGGAGGCCTCGATTTAAGCTGGAGGCAGATTCAGACAACTGGATATCAAAGACAGCATCAGGATGCATGTGCGGAAAACGGCTATCGTGAATGGTGGGGAGATATTGACAATGAGATATACAGCGAGCAGAGAGAGTGCAGGCTGTCAGCAGGATATAAATTTTAACATGAAACGACAGAATATATCGGAGGTTTTATGATGCATTATTCAAGACTCATAAAATTGACTTCCTTGATTTTATTATTTGCCGGATTCTTCGGAATCGGGTGCGGACACAGCAGCCCGGATGCCATGATAACGAATGACTCGACCATGTCACTGTCAAGTTCGGCATTCAGCAATACAAGCAGCATCCCGGTGACATACTATTACAATGACGGAACCATGGGGCCTGACTACAAAAACTATTCACCGCCTCTTCAGTGGTCAGGAACACCTGCATCCGCTAAAAGTCAGGTAATTCTTTCTTGGTGTGACACTGACGGTACCTCGAACTGGGTTTTATACATACCGGGCTCGTCAGCTTCATCCCTTATTGAAAACGCATCTGCTTTGGGAAGCCTTCCGGCAGGAAGCATACAGGGAAAGAACAGGTACGGGACAAACATATATGCAGGACCCTATCCATATTCTGATTCAGAGAATTATACTTATGTTTTCGCGGTTTTTGCACTCGACACCGAGCTGTCAGTATCTGCCTCAAGCACCATGTCTGATGTCCAGTCGGCCATGGACGGACATATAATAGGCAGCGGCTATATTACAGGCAACTCATCGAGAATGACGCTCACCACAACAGCATTCACTGATGGAGGAGCTATTCCGATAGAATATGCATGTCCTATATCATCTTCTGGTTCTTATTATGATGATGACTATATTAATACAAACTCCAATCCTGATTTAGCCTGGTCAAATGCTCCATCAAACACAAGAAGTTTTACGTTGATAGTTGAGGACCAGGACGGAAATGCGAACTGGATAGTATATAATATCGCAGCCATTAATACATTCATCCCTGAAGGCGGTGACAATTCACGCCCGCATCCACCGGGATCTACATTCGGAACTAACGATGTCGATATAATTGATTATATAGGTCCAAATCCTGATTCCGGTCAGCTTGTTACATATTATTTCAGACTCTATGCTCTTGATACAATTCTTGACGAGCAGACTCTCGGTCATGCATATAAAGATCAGATACTGGCTGCCATGCAGGGGCATATAATAAGTGAAGCATATGTTTCAGGTAAATTTATTAAGCTTGAACTGAACAGTACTGGTAGAACATATACAAGTTTAATGTACAAGGGTGAAAGTTATGATGATTATGTGTGGTTTAATGATTATATTTATCCTCTCAACCCTCCTTATGAAAGTGAGAATCCTCCTTTTACATGGAACGCATCCGGAATACCATCAGGAGCCGTAAGTATGGTCTTTTTGGGTACAAAGATGAAGGGTTATCCTAATGCCCCCTCACCAATCGAGGATGAGACCAAAACCTGGGTGCTATATATCCCGCAAATAGATGCCTACCAAAACTGTATTTTTGAAAATACTTCATGGGATCGTACTCAGTTCCCAGGTAATTGGGTGCAGGGAGAAACAGACAGAAGCGATCCGGACAACTGGCAGGACAGGGGGTATGACGGCTTTGTCTATTATGCAAACTCTGTAGGTATTCCACATCCATATCGCTTCGGACTGTATGTGCTGGCATCTACCCTTGGAATTGCAACTGCTGATATTAAAAATGCAACATATGATCAGGTAATAGAAGCAATGAAAAGCGCAACAATTTTAAATAAGGCATTCGCTGGTGGCTATTACCTTAATGGATTGCCGCTGGAACCATAAGCAACATGTATAATTTATAAAGAAAAACAGCCCGGTGGCGGAAATGCCCCGGGCTTTCTTTTTATAAAACTTGAAATCCTTGCAGCAATTTCAGTTTATCATTTCCCCCTATGACTGATACCTGTCTCCCGGCATTCTCGGCTTGTCTGCGGAAGGAAAAAAACAGCTCCTCCCTGCAACAGGTGCATATACGCAGAACTGATATTTTACATTCTTCGACGCCGACAGATAATACCTGTGACTTTGCCGTTTCCCAGAGATCGATATATTTAATGCCATTTGCAATTCTTTGAAATTGAGAAGGCAGTAACTGGGCCACATCATTGCCAACCCTGAAACAGCAGGGGCCTATTGCAGGTCCTATTGCCGCACTTATATTGCTCGCTCCCATTTCCTTCATCATCAATATGCATTTGCTGATAATGCCTTTTGCAAGACCTTTCCATCCCGCATGTACAGCGGCAAAGAAACCTTCTTCAGATGAGATAAGAACCGGCACGCAGTCGGCGGTCCTTATTACAAGGGTATCTGCAGGATTACCTGAAATGATCCCGTCGGCTTCGGGGATTTCACCCTCGTTTATTTCCGATACCCTTACAATTGCGTCTTCATGGACCTGATTGAGCGTAAATATTCTTTTTGAACCGAGGTCTCTGACAAGCTTCGCCTTTACGGATTCAGCGGAACCGGCAATGCCTGCAGTATAGTCTTTAGTGCAAAATATCCCGTTCATGATGTAGGATACATTAGAATATTTAGGGTACAGGAGGCTATATGAATAATAATGAATGGCAGAAGGTTTTGGACAGGTTCACCTACGGCATATACATTGTATCCATTAAAGACGGCCAATCGGATAACGCCATGATAGCCTCATGGGTGACTCAATGTTCGCACGAACCTCCTCTTATCGGTGTTGCAATCAGGCGCAACCGGCTCTCTCACAGCCAGATATTAAACTCAGGAGTTTTTTCCATAGGAATTCTGCCTCATGATGAAAACATGCTTGTGAAAAGATTTAAAATATCCGACTGGCGGAACAAGTTCGAGGGACTGGAAACCAGGCGCACCATAATCGGAAATCTGATGCCTCAATCTGTTATCGGATATCTGGACCTTGAACAAGTCAATGCGATTGAAACAGGAGACCATACTATTTTTATCGGGAAAGCCTTATCAGGTGAGTTTCTTAATGATATCGAGCCAATGACCG
The DNA here is from genome assembly GCA_964400685.1 of uncultured Bacteriovoracaceae bacterium. GTDB lineage: Bacteria > Desulfobacterota > Desulfomonilia > UBA1062 > UBA1062 > DATCTV01. The sequence goes on from CAYNVT010000132.1 coordinate 6,253, forward strand.
TGAAAGATTATGACGGATGTTACAGAGGGAATGCATAAAAAAGGGGGCTTGAAAGCCCCCTTTCATTTTCCTTTGGTGAATTTACTTAGACAGCAAACTGAGCCTCTGTGATTCTGTGTGCGCTCTCTTCTATTTTGCTCATGAGCTGACACTTTGCGGGAACAAGGGCTGTTGTCCTCTGAATATAGAATCTTGCACCTTCGATTTTGCCTGTGTAGTAGTCCTTATCCACTGCGCTTGATGTAGCTGCAAGGCCTTTCTTTGCTGCTGCGGCCATTTTGCAGTGAAGGCTGCCTACCAGAACTTCTGAAAGTGCATTCAGGAAATCGCATGCATTGATAAGCGGGTTGTAAGGATTGGTCTTCAGCATTCCGCGGAATCCCATTGCAAGCCCGGCAACCGCGTTCATTGCGTCTTCAACAATCTTTGCTTCGTCGGCGAGGTCTTCATAAGCCTTGGCCTCAGCAATGTTTGCCTGGATTTCGCCAAGCAGTGTCATGAAGTATGCACCCTTTTTCATGCCAAGTTTTCTGCCGAGAAGGTCAAGGGCCTGGATTCCGTTTGTGCCTTCGTATATCTGGTTGATCTTCTGATCGCGCATCATCTGCTCAACAGGATATTCGCGGCAGAAACCGTATCCGCCGTATGTCTGGACTGCCATGCTGCAGATTTCCATACCGAGGTCAGTTGAATATGACTTAACCATGGGTGTGAGCATCTCTATCATGCCTATCCATTTCGTCTTTTCCTCTTCCGTCTCGGCGATGAAGCTCCTGTCCATAGCGTAGTAGCAGAAATAAGCAAGGGCCCTGATGCCTTCAACTCCTGACTTCATCTTGAGAAGCATTCTGCGTACATCGGGGTGCTTTATGATTTCACGTGCAGGGGCGTTAGGATCGAGAACCATTTCAACAGGCTCCTTGCCCTGAATTCTGTCTTTCGCATAAGAAAGCGCATGCAGGAATGCAGCGCCTGCCAGAGATACACCCATCATGCCAACGCCCTGACGCTCTTCGTTCATCATGTGGAACATGATCGGCATGCCCTGACGCTCTTCGCCCATCAGGTAACCTATGCATTTTCCGTTTTCGCCGAAATTAAGCGTACAGGTTGCATTGCCGTGAATGCCCATCTTGCTTTCGATATTTCCGCAAGCGACGTCATTATATTCGCCTATAGCACCTGTTGCATCATATCTGTACTTGGGAACAATAAAGATCGATATGCCCTTTGTTCCTTCCGGGTCACCTTCAATTCTTGCAAGGACCGGATGGATGATATTCGGTGTAAGGTCATGGTCACCGGCAGAGATAAAGCACTTTGTGCCTGTGATTGAGAATGTGCCGTCCGCATTTCTCTTTGCCGTCGTTCTGAGAAGACCGACATCGGAGCCTGCACCCGGTTCGGTAAGGCACATGGTGCCTGCCCATTCGCCTGAATACATCTTCTGAAGAGTTATATCACGCAGTTCATGCTGGAAGAAATCTTCAACAAGTCTTGCCGCACCATGGGTAAGACCGGGATACATGAGGAATGCCTGGTTGGTCGAAAGGAACATATTGGCGCATGCCGCCGAAACCACTGCAGGAAGCTGCTGGCCGCCAAGGTCATAGCTTTCGGATGTGGTCATCCAGCCGCCTTCGCAATAAAGCTTGTAAAGCTTGTGGTATGCTTCAGGGGCATAAACCTTGCCATCCTTGAATGTTGCTTCTACCGGCTTCCTTTGAACTTCATCAGGATATGTCGGCGCTATGTCGTTTACAGCCAGCTTTGCGGCTGCATCCAGCGTCATGTTGACAGTGTCGGCATCGTGATCCGCATAGCGGCCTTTGCCAAGCAGAGTCTCGCCAATGTTGAAAACTTCGTGCAGAAGAAATCTCATATCCCTTTCATCAATCCACTTACTTGCCATAATATCCTCCTAAGGTTTACTTTTGTTTGCTTATGAATGAGCATTCATTCTATATCCTCATGCACCGATTGTGTCAATAAATAAGTCTTATAGACTCAGGCCTATTTCACATAATATCTTGCAGATTGTACTAAGAATTTCGTTGTGCCATAATCCTGTGACAAATATGCCGGGGAGGTTTCATTATGCAGGAGAAAGAAGGGATTTTCAAATCTAATGACAGAACCGATATCGTCTGGATGTCATGGCTGCCGGTAGGTAAACCAAAAGCGATCGTTAATATAATTCATGGTTACGACGAACACATCAGAAGGTACTCGAATGTAGTTAACGAGCTGGTACCTGACGGATACGCCGTATTCGGTGTTGACCACAGGGGGCATGGAAAATCAGGAGGCAGGAGGTGCCATGTAGACAGCTTTACTGAATATATAATTGACGAACTGAAATTCATGAGAGACATCATCAAGAAGGAATATCCGGATACCCCTCTTTTCATTGTCGGCCATTCCATGGGCAGCATCATTGCAATGAACCTTGTCGAGAATCACCCTGAGGGGATAAAAGGGGTCGTGCTTTCCGGGTCAGGTTCATACCACGGGCCTAAAACAAAAAAATCGGATATTATTCTGGCAAAAATAGGTTCAAAGCTGTTCCCGACAATTCATATCAAGTTCCCGCTCGCGCCTGACTTCATAACTCATGACCCCGGAATCCTTGATGCTTATATAAACGATAAACTCAGATGCGGTAAAATAACACCCAGACTTGCCGAACAGCTGATGACGTTTCTTATTGAAGGCGCTCAGAATGCAGGCATGATCAAAATGCCGATGATGCTTCAATACGGCACGCTTGACATCTCATTTTCAAAGCAGAAGGAATTGTTCGACACAGTCGGCTCAACAGATAAGACATACAAGCGCTATGAAGGATACAAACATGAAGTGTACAACGAATTGCCTGAGATGAGGGCAATAGCATTAAAGGACCTCCACGACTGGCTGAATGCCAGAATTTAAGAACAAAAAAACGCCCGGCCGGGCGTTTTTTTATAACCCGCATTAAAGAAATCCCGTCAGCCTTCTTTTACAACAGGCAGATACAGACAGGACGGGTATTTCGAGTTGTGCCAGATAAAGCCTATGCCCGGAACCCTTGAATGGATATAGCAGAAATCGGAAGTGGCTATAATGAGCTTAAGCCTGTGGCCTGCCTTGATGATCCTGCTGATGCCCCTTAAATCAAACGAATAAAGGGCAGGTTTCGCAAGGTTGACTCTCCTGTTTGATGCCTGAGGCGTAATACCGTCAAGAACTTCTGCCACGGGCTTACCGCCAATGAGATCGTCCATCAGGGCATCCGACGCCCGGCTGTAATTGGCGGGATAATAATCGCCACTGTCATAATCGAACGGCTCGCTCACCGGTATCCTGAAAGGTGTTATATGATGCGATGAAAGGCTGTCGTCCCCGAGAATCGGATGCTGATCTTCCAATGAGCTCTTTATGTCGGCAATCATATCTTTGATTTTTACATTTTTAAGTCTCGTTACATCCAGGTCCGAAACACTCCCGTTTTCATCCACATCGTAGAGTTTCACGAAAAATGTCATGTCCCAGCTCCAGGCCGAAAGCCATATATCCAGTCTCGGTACGCCGGTAATTTCGGTATCATCTGCAAAGACCCCGGTAACGTATTCAGCCGAAGTAAGAGGAGAATCAAACGGTATGAAATGGTATTCTTCCGGCAGCATGCCCTGCCCCTGTATCTCGGTAAGACTTGTCTGGATAAATGGGATGTTAGCAACGGCATCTGCAATAAGTTCGAAGGCATATTTCGATGATCCGGCCTCGGATGAAGCGGTCATCCACCCTCCCTTGAGATTGCTGTGAAGCATCATCCTCGTTTCATCGGCGCTTTTCACTCTCGGCCAGGAGGACGATATTGTCGAGAAGCTTCCGTCCGGGTTCTGAATGTCATATTCGAATTCAGCCCCTATGTCGGCAATTTTATTTTTAAGATGTTTATCCATCCATCTCAGGACCATGCTTCTTATATGTGAGCCAAAGCGCGCCGAATAGCTGTGTCCGCCTGAAAACCAGTACATCTTTGCATCATATCCCCTTGACCTGGCAGATTCAAAAAGCCTTACGGACTGGTTGAGATCAAAGACCGTATCGTATTTTCCGTTAATCGTAAGAACAGGTACATTGACCTTCTCCAGCCTTACTACAGGTGAACGCAATTTCAGGCCGCTTCGCATGCCGGAAGATATGTCGGATGTCAGAAATGTGTATATTAACCATTCGGTAAGGGCGGGATCGATGCCTGAACCTTCCTGCTGTCTGACAAGCCCTCCCGCATAAAAGCCCAGCGACCAGAATATCTTCATCGAGTCGCCCGGGATAAGCGCATCATGCAGATCAACCCATGATTCCTCGCTCGCTATTGCGTCTATCCTCCGGTCAAACGAGGCGGTCATGACCTGAATCGCCCCGCCGTATGACCCTCCGGACATTCCCAGAATAAAATCGTTTGTTTCATCTCCAGGGATATCATCCGCTTCCTCATTGCCGTCCATATTGAAATCGAATTCGACAAGCCCGCCGTTTTCGAAATTCTTCTCAGGGGCATTTTCTCTTATCACGAAAGGTTGTTCCGAAATCCAGTTGATTATCCTTATTACATCCTTGACCTCATACATGCTTGAATCGAGTCTTATTATATCACCGGATTTGCCCCATCCGCGCGCCGACCATATGAGAGACGCATAGCCGTTCTGCTGGAACATCCTTGCCTGGCCGTACATGTCCTGGCCTTTTGAAAACCATCCGTGTCCGACCATAACTACAGGGAAAGGACCCGTCCCGGCAGGAAGCAGTAGCTTGCATTCGATTTTTGTGCCGTCGAAGCTTTCTAGAAAAAACCACTCGCTTTCCCTTGATGCATTAACGTTTCCATTAAAAGGATCACCGTCAATTACATCTTCAAGCATGTCCCCGTCCGCATCATCTATATTGCCAAGCGAATATTTCATGACATCGGAAGATGCTCCCGAGATACTATCCGCCACAGATGAGCCCGGTTGTGTGGAACAGCCGTAGAAAAGAAAGAAGAATATACTTGCAGCCAGCAGACTGCCCTTCAAACTGATCGCCCTCATAAAAACCCCCTCATATCCTGTTGTCTAATTTGCTTCTTATGCGGACCGATGCCGTATAGTATTATCAAGTTAACTCCAATCGTGTGAATACTTCCTTATAGCAGCACAACCCTTAATATCCTCCGCCAACAGCCGGTGATGGCCCCATTGTAAAAACAAGAGTGCCGCCGTTTATGATGTCGGCATGTCTGAAAGATGGGCTGGTGAGTCTTTCGCCATTGAGTGTTACCTTCTGCACGTACATATTATCAAGAGACTGGTTTTCAGCAATAACCGTCAGCGTCCTGCCGCCGCCCATGTTGACTTCAGCCCTGTCAACTATC
>CAYNVT010000133.1:0-11458 GCA_964400685.1 uncultured Bacteriovoracaceae bacterium
GGTGGGTTCGTCCAGGAGGAGTATGTCGGGTTCATTCACCAGGGCCCTTGCCAGAAATATCCTCCTTTTCATGCCCGCGGACAGTGTCTTGAACTCGGCATTTTCATCAAGGTCCATACTTGTGATTACGGTTTCCACGTTCAGGTGATGATGCCATGCCCCGGTGGTTTCAAGCAGATGCTGGACGCGTTCAAGCTTCCTGATATTGGCCTCGCTGCCGTTTATGGCGATGCCGGCTGTGAGATCGTGGTATTCCCTTAAAAGTTCAATATGACCTGGACCGCCTGAAGCAACGACATCATAGACGCTTCCGCTCAGATTATCCGGGATCTCCTGCGGAAGCAGGGATATTCTTACGTCACCGTTCTTTATGACGCCGCCGTCATCGGGTATGATTTCACCTGCGATAAGCTTCATGAGAGTTGATTTGCCCGAGCCGTTGCGTCCGGCAAGGCCTATGTGCTCGCCGGTCTCGATATTAAGGTCTGCATGATCGAGTATCAGGGGGCCGCCGAACCTTATTGAAACGTTATTTACAGTCAGGAGACGCAAGGGAGCCTGTCCTTTGATTCAGAAGAGTCCGGGTGAAACAGTTGTCCGCTTTTCTTCATAATTTTTATCGGGCGGCAGGCCTTTTTTAGCTGACTCAGCTCTTGCCAGTTCATCGCATCGTTCGTTTTCATCATGGCCCGCATGCCCTTTTAACCATTCGAAAATAACATCATGCTTTTCGGTGAGTTCAAGCAGAGTCTTCCACAGGTCATAATTTTCGACAGGCTCTTTTCTGGTGCGCATCCAGCCGTTTTTGCGCCATTTCTTAGCCCAGCCTTCCATGATGCCTTTGACCACATACTGGGAATCAGTCCGGACGAGGATTCTGGACGGTTTGTCAAAGAGCTTGAGGCCCTCGATGGCGCCAGTCAGCTCCATGCGGTTATTTGTAGTCATTCTGAAACCGCCTGAGAGTTCCCGGCGTTTTCCGCCCTCAATTATGACTACGCCATAACCACCTGGACCCGGGTTGTTTATGCTGCCTCCGTCGGAATAAATGATTATGCGGTCTTTGGTTTCAGACAATGGAAGTCTGGCAGACGTAGCTTTCGCAGGGACTGAAGAGTGCGTGAAAATCCCGGGATTCTTGAGCCAGGCCTCAGCCTCATGAAGCGTTACAAAACCCTTGAACCTTGCCCCTTCGACGCCGCGGACCTGAATTTCCGCCCCGTCAGGACCGAACCAGGCAGTATATATGCCCGGCTTTTTGCCTGTTGCGACTGCATAGAACTTCTTTTTGTCCCTGGTCATGATGCAGTTTTTGCTCAAGAGTGCTTCGTTAACTAAAAGCCGTCATCGTCCGATTTCACCCCGACGGTGTAGGTGAGCATAAGCTGGAAGCCGTTGACATTGGTCGTTCCGGATACATTGCTGAAATTAAGTTTTGACCCGAAAGCGCGTGCGCCTATTCCCATCCATGAATTGTTTTTGAGCCTGAATTCGACTCCTGCACGGCCATAGATGCCCGGCCCGAATGCCGATGAGGCGTTGCTGTCATATACGGCCTGAGAAGTGGTCACATATTCGTTGGTCTGGTTGTTGTTCTGTCCGAACATCAGGATCGGGCCCAGACCGCCATAGACACGTACCCGTTTTCCCACTTCGGCGCTTATATACGGGCCGATGGAAAGATCCAGCAGATAAAGCTGGTTATCGACATGTATATTTATCGAGCCGTTTCCTCCATAAGCGCTTACAGTGTCTGTCATCCAGCTGAAAAGGGCACCACCCTCGATGCCTAATGATACCGGCTTCTTTAATATCGGAATGCCGCCTTCTATGCCTATGAGGGGCATCCACGTGAAGGTGGATGTCGCCTCAAGGGTGGGATCACTTGTACTCTGGTAGTTGAGGTTCAGGTTCGAAAAGCGGGCTGCACCCAGCATTACCTGAACCAGCGAATACGAATCCGGATTCGTATTCTGTGAGGGATCATCATCTGCGAACAAAGGTGTTCCGGCCATGCATGTTAAAAGAATCAACCAGAAGATAATCTGTTTTTTACATAATGATTTCATAATCCCGTTTCCCTCCTGTGCATTATTAGTATGTGCCCTCTCACTATACGGTCATTGGCTGGCCTTGCTGCGGATATCATGCCCCGTATGAATAAACTATGGCTTATATTTAAAAATTGTCAAGAAACAAGGTTTGCAACCTGGCGGAATATATGTGAACTTTTTTAAAGAAGGGTTAAATATCGGTTTGCGCCGGGCCGGTTTCTTTAGAGTATTTTAAATTGACTTGACTGGCTTTAGTCCGTAACCTGAAATTTCAGACTTTATCTGAAACCATAAAAGGAGGAAGGCATGCCATTAAAGAGACTGCTGGCAAAACGGACCGAGAATATGGGCGCAAGCGCGATCAGGGAAATCCTGAAAGTCGTATCCCAGCCCGGCATGGTCTCTCTTGCAGGCGGAATCCCTGCACCTGAAAGCTTTCCCCTTGAAATAATGACCGAGCTTACCGCCCGTGTGATCGAAAAATATGGCAGCCAGGCTTTTCAGTATGACCTGACAGAAGGGTTCACGCCGCTTCGGGAGATTCTTGCCGATTATCTCAAGGAAAGGGGCGTAAAGGCAAAACCGGACGAGGTAATCGTCGGCACAGGCTCGCAGGGATTCCTTGACGCCATGGGAAAGGCGCTGATTACACCGGGTGATAAGGTAGCGGTAGAGGCGCCTACGTATCTCGGCGCGATTCAGGCGCTCAACCCTTATGAGCCTGATTATGTGAGCATCGCAACCGACGACAGCGGTGTCATTCCTGAATCGCTGGAAGACGTGCTCAAAAACAATGAGATCAAGCTTATATACCTTGTGCCCACATTTCAGAACCCGACAGGAAGGACGATCTCTCTTGAGCGCAGAAAAAAAATCGCATCACTGATTATCAAATACAAGTCCCTGCTCATAGAAGACGACCCGTACAGCATGCTTCGTTACAGGGGCGGGCCGCTGCCGCCCATAAAGACCCTGGCGCCAGACAACACGGTTTATATAAGCACGCTTTCCAAGGTGTTTGCACCGGGACTGAGGCTCGGATTCTGCGTAGCCCCGCCAGTTATTCTCAGATGGCTGGTGCTTGTAAAACAGGGTGTCGACCTGCATACAAGCACGTTCAACCAGGCCCTTGCAGCCGAATACATGGCAGGCGGTTATCTAGAGCGGCATCTTCCCAAGATACTGGGCATCTATAAACCCAAGCAGGAGGCAATGCTCAATGCCCTTGAGAAATATTTCCCGGATGATTTTTATTTCTCAAGGCCTGAAGGCGGCATGTTCATCTGGGTCGAAGGCAACCTTGACATGGATATCGTATATGAAAAGGCTATAGAAAAAAATGTCGCATTCGTACCCGGCAAATACTTCTTCACTAAAAGAGGAGAAGGCAAAGGAACCATGAGGCTTAATTACACCATGAGCGACGAGCCCACCATCGACAGGGCGATAAAGACACTTTCAGGAGTTATAAAACAGTTGAAATAAATTTCATTAAAAGGAGGGGAGATGACTCATTATGATTACGACGTGATAGTGGCAGGAGCAGGCCCCGGCGGATGCGTTGCCGCATTGAAGCTGGCTCAGGCCGGTCACAGTGTGGCCCTGTTCGATTCATCGGATGAAGGCACGCTCGGCAAGACCATAATCATTGAAGCCGAGAGGTCCATATTCCCCATAGTAGGTGTCGATGCGCCCGCAGGCGACATGGTGCCCTATCACGCAGGATGCATCCGCTATATATCGCCACGGGGCAAAGAGGTCTTCAGCATTGACGGCAGAGGAAACAGTACGCCCATAGGCTTGTTTCTTGACCGTTATGTAAAGGCTCTGCTTGAGAAAGCAATGCGCTCAGGTGTCGTGTTTTTCGGCGGCCACAGGGTCATTGCCCCGGTTATTTCATCAGGAAGGGTCGCAGGCATCGAATTTGAATCTTCAAAAGGGGGAGGCGTAGCAACGGCAAAAATCACAATCGATGCAACCGGCTTCAACGCCGCCCTTGTCAGGGCCTTGCCACAAGATGCAGGCTTTGAGTTTCCGGACGATGACAGGCATGTCGTAAGCGCGGCTAACAGCTTTAATGAGACCATACCTGAAGCTGCCAGAGAGGCGGTGAGGTCGGGCAGGCATGGCGACGAAGAGGTGCAGACCAGACTGGGTGATTACGGCCCGTACTCGACGGTATATTCCTTCCTCTCCACAAGCAAAAACAGGGCCTATATCCTTATCGGTCTGAAGAAGGGTGCGGAGAAGAGGATAACCGCCGGCCGGGCGATTGATGACTTTATCAGGAATGCCGGATGGTTCGGCAAAAAGATTCACGGCGGTTCAGGCTATATACGCATCAGGCATTCGCTCGACAGGCTCGTAGCCGATGGGTTCATGGTTATCGGAGAGGCCGCATGCATGGTGTTTCCGATGCATGCAAGCGGCGTCGCGTCATCCATGTATGCGGGCCTGCTTGCTGCAAAGACTGCATCCGGAGCGCTATTCTCTGGTGATACAACCGAGCGGGCGCTATGGCCTTATTCGGCTGAATATCAGACGACAAGGGGAAAGAGACTGGCGGCCTACGACGTGACAAGGCTCACCATTGACACGTTCACGGAAAGTGATGTGGCGGACATGATGGAGTCGGGGCTCCTCAATAAAGAAGATATCTTAAACGGGCTGCTCGTTTCAGACCCTGTGATATCACCGGCCACTCTTCCTGAAAGGATAAAAGGCATGGCAAGGCATCCGCGCTTTATACCGGTGCTTGCCGGAATGGGGATCACACTTGATAATGTCCTGTCTCACTATAAAAAATACCCGAAAGAATATAATCCCGCTGCATTCGATTCATGGCGGCTTAGGAAAAAAGCGCTGTTCAGACGTTTACTGGGATAAGAAAGCTGTTAAGAAGTTCAGATGATAAGATGTTCAGTAAATGATTCTGTTTAAGGGCTTAACAGCTTATCAGCTGTATCTCGGGAGAAGATAATGATGAAAAGACTTGCAGTTCTGGGAATGATGGTGATGCTCCTGGCTGCCTGTGCACCGCGGTATACGATCAACCATGATTATCCGAAGGAGCCCTTGAGTTTTCCGAAGGATCAGGCGGCCCATTATGATGCTCAGACCGAGTGGTGGTACTACACCGGTCATTTCTTTGATGAAGACAGGAACGAGTATGGCTTCGAACTCACGTTTTTTAAAAGGGTAATGACCGACGACAAATCTCTTATTCTGAAATTCCCAGCCTACTGGATCAAGGATGTCGGAATGGTCGGCCACTTTGCAATAACCGACGTTAACGGGAAAAAATTCAGATTTGCGCAGAAAAGCAACTTGTTTGCCAAGTGGAAGGCGGATGATGCCCACTACGATGTTTCAATTGGCAACTGGTCCGTCAGGGAAGAAGACGGGATACACAAGCTCAAGGCAAATATGAAAGGCTATGATATAGATCTTGAACTCAAGCCCCTGAAAGACCCGGTCCCGAACGGCCCCGGCGGGATTGTTGCAAAGGGGGGAGGCTACGGCAATTATTACTATTCGATAACGAGGATCGAAGTGAGCGGTACGCTCAAGGTGGACGGTAAAACCCGCAAAGTGCATGGTGTTTCCTGGATGGACCATGAATACGGCACCATGAAGGTTGCCCCCGGTGTCAAAGGCTGGGACTGGTTCAGCCTGCAGCTCAATGACGGGACCGACATAATGATTTACATGATAAAGGATAAAAACGAGGTCGTTAAGGAATCGAGCTGCACAATAGTTAATACCCCGGGGGAATACAATTGGTTGACTCTATCTGAAATTGAAGTCAAAGACATCTCGACCTGGCACAGCCCCGATACCGGAGGTGCTTATCCTTCCCAATGGGAGATCAAAATAAAGCCGCTTAATCTTACGCTTAAAGTAATTCCGGTAATGAATGACCAGGAGATGAGGCTGCCGCCCATCGATTACTGGGAAGGGGCCGTTAACATAAAAGGCACGAGGGAGGGTTCCCCGGTGCTTGGAAAAGGATATGTCGAACTTGTAGGATATTCGGAAAAGAGAAGGCCCGGCACAGAGAATCTTGAATGAACGCTTATGATGATTTTTCCGCCGGTTTGATAAGCCCGAATTTTGTCATCTCTTCGAGTATTTTTTTCTTTTCCACAGGTTTATAAAGATACTGGTTTGCACCGCCCCTGTAGCATGCCTCGAATATGTATGCCGGGTTGACTACAGCGGTAATGACGATAATCTTTACAGAATCCGCCGTGAGCACGCCCATTTCACGCTCAATTTTACGCATCATCTTTATGGCGTCTATCCCGCCCAATCGAGGAAGCATAAGATCCATGCAGACGAGGTCATAAGGAATGCCCAGTTCAAGTGCAAGGGTGAATGCCTTTACACAGTCCATGCCGTCTTCCGCAGAATCGCAATAGCCATATTTTTCAAGAATTCGCTCAAGGGCAAGCCTTGACGTCATGCTGACATCGGCCAGGAGTATCTTCAACTTTCCATTGTTATGCGGCATGAATATAATATATGGCCGATATCCTCAGTTGAAAGGGGTTAAGTATTATTTTTTTCTTTTCCGATAACAAGCAGAGAAAGAAAACTTAAAAAAGGATAACCTTATGATGATCTTTTCGCAGATTGTTGCAGGCTGGCAACCGTTTTATGCCACCATCGCCGAAGCTGCGGCCACACTCCTGGGGCTTCTTTTCGTCGCCGTTTCACTCAACAGGGCGCACCTTGACCTTGAGGAAAATGCCCACCTGATGTCGCTGGCCAGACAAACCTTCGCCACCTATCTCTTCATCCTGACATTTTCAATAACAGTGCTTATTCCCAAACAAAGCGGAAAAGGTCTGGGGATTCCGCTGACCTTCATAGGTATTTACGGACTCTATTTTGTTCTCAAGGAAATGGTATTGCATGTGAATAAGATCAAGATTTCCTTATCAATCAGGCGTTACGGATGGGCACTGCTGGCATTCATCCTTATGATTTCCTCTTCGATTCATGTGATTGCCTATGAGGATGCCGACAGCCTTTATCATATGGTATCTTCAATGTTCATGCTTCTTGTTTCTGCAACAAAAAGTTCCTGGATACTGCTCGTTGAAATCAGATCGACAAAGACGACATCCGATGATTAAACGAAACCTGCTACTCGGAAGAGGATGAGCCATCATCAATTGATTTGAGGATTTCCGATATTTCAGCCTCGGTCGATTTCAGGCTCTTCTTTAGCGTCTTTATCATTTCGGATGCGTTTTTTACACTTTCGGCAAGCCTGTCAACCGGAATGTCGCCCGTGTTCATCTTTTCTACAAGCGCCTCCAGATCCTTGAGTATTTCCGAATAGGTTTTTTTCTTCATCAGTTCTCCTTTGCTTCAACAATGCTTGTCAGGCTGCCCTTATAGAGGACAGTCTTCAGCCTGTCGCCATTTAGAATTCCGGCGCTGTCAGTCAGCGGCCTGCCTTCCGGATTCATGGTAATACTGAATCCCCTTTTGAGTATGGATGCAGGGTTCATGACTGCAATCAGGTTAACATACTCGTTAAGTCTCGATTCCGCCGTGCTCATTACTATACGGATTGCAGGGTTCAGAGAGCGTTCGATAATCGCTAGCCTTTTTCCGGCAAACGCCGATGCGCGTGCCGCCGCCACGCCAAGTTTTCCGGTTGCAGCATGGATGGATGAGTCAACGGCTTTCGTCATTTTTGATGCCGACACCGACATTCTGTATGCGATCATCTTAAGCCTGTCGCTTTCCTTTTCCATGTATGACCCGGCTGAATCTTCAAGCGTCGAAATGGCATCGGCAATCCGCTGCCAGAAATCATCAAGTCCTGATACTAGAAACCTGGCGGTATCAGTAGGCGTTACAAAATGCATGTATGAGACCATGTCTGCAACGCTGAGGTCTATCTCGTGGCCTATGCCTGTAAGGACCGGCAGCCTGCACCTGGCTATGGCTTCGCAAATCCTTATGTCATCGAAATAGTAAAGGTCGGTTTTTGCCCCGCCGCCCCTTACTATTGCAATGGCATCGAGCTCCCTTTGCTCAAGTGCCTTTATCCCCCTCAAGACATCATAAGGGGTGTGTTCGCCCTGCATATAGGCATCGAATATGTATAATTTGAATGCATATCCGCTGGAATTGAGGACACTCAGAAAATCATTGTATGCGGCGGAATTAAGAGAGGTAATGAGGCCTATTTTCAGCGGGCAGTCGGTTATTTCAAGCCGCTTGTTGTTTTCAAAAAGTCCTCTTTTCTTCAATTCATCTATGGTCTGCTGCCGCTTTCTGGCCATTGCGCCAAGGCTGTAGCCTGCATCGACCTCATTTACAATCAGCTGGTAGCGGCCTTCTTTTACATAAAGGTCAACGCCCGCCCTCAATTTTACTTCCAGCCCGTCGGCGAGGTGAAATGAAGAAAAACCTTCCCGTTTTAGTTTTGTGCGCCAGGAGAGAAGTGAATTTTTAAAAAAGGCGCAGCCTATTTTTGCAATGTACCTGGCAGGGTCGGCAGGGTCCTTTTCCACAAGGTCAAAGTATACATGGCCTGAGCGGTCATGCATCTTGTAGCCGTGTATTTCACCTGTTACCCAGGTGTCATTGCCGAAGGTTTCACTCAGCAACGACTTTGCAGTGAGGCTTAGCTGGCTTACGGTAAAGCAGTTCATATTAAGTAAAGTATCAGATAAGGAACTCTGTAATCAAGCAGTCCTTGATTGACCGCACCTGTAAAATGTGGGATATGCGGCACATAAAGTATCTGTAAAAGAGGGACTTATGGAATATAGTCTGATCAAGATAGAGGTGGAAAATCAGATAGCCATCGTGGAAATGAACCGCAAGAAAGAGATGAATGCGCTTTCTACGGGAATGATGAGAGAGCTGGATGATACCTTCTCTTCATTCATGAAAGAGGACAGCGATATCAATCTGGTGGTGCTCACGGGTGGGGACGAGTGTTTTTCCGCAGGGCTTGATCTGAAGGAAGTGCCCGATCTCAACGGAAACGACTCGGCACGCTATTTCAGGCTTTACCTCGATCTGTATACCCGCCTGATTGACTATGAAAAGATACTGATAACGGCAGTCAGCGGAATAGCCTTTGGCGGCGGACTGAACCTTGCCCTGATGGGAGACATAATCATTGCATCAGAAAGCGCCATATTCGGCCATCCTGAAATAAAATACGGATTCAACCCGCTTGTTACACCGCTTGTATCGCGCATAGGCATGGCGAGGAGCAAAGAGCTTACATTAAGGGGTGATCCGATAGGCGCTATTGAGGCACATAATATCGGTCTCATTAACCGTGTCGTCCCGCCGGAAAGATTCAGGGAAGAGGTGATGCGCTGGGCAAGGCAGCTCGAGAAGAGACCTAAAGAGGCGGTCCAGGCTCTGAAAAGATCATTTGATGTCGTCAGCAGGCTTGATGCAAAAGCGGCTATCGAATACGAACTCGAGATATCGGCCATGCTGCTTAATGTCAGAACAGATGCCAGAAAGGAGATGAAAAATTTCATCCAGGGCAAAAAAACATCCCGCTCATCGTGAGTTTGACGCTGAGAAGCTTTTTATAAACCTGTCTTCTTTCTATGGCCCTTCGGGATGGTGGCCCGGGGAAACTCCTTTTGAAATTATTGTTGGCGCAGTCCTTACCCAGAACACTGCCTGGACTAATGTCGAGCGGGCCATATCAAACCTCAAATTACGGGGCATGCTTGATTTTAATGCCATGTATACTTCAAAAGACGAGACCCTGGCAGAACTTATAAGACCGGCAGGCTATTTCAACATCAAGACAAGGCGGCTCAAAAACCTGCTTGAGAAAATTGCCCGGTCCGGAGGGATGGATAAGTTCTTTTCCATTGAGACGGCTGCCCTGAGAAGCGAACTGCTCGAAGTGAGCGGAATAGGCCCCGAGACAGCCGACAGCATATGCTGCTATGCTGCGGACAGGCCAACCTTTGTTGTGGATGCCTATACAAAGCGCATGCTTATCAGGCATGGATTTGCAGAAGATAAAACGTCGTATAACGAGATTCAGGAAATGTTCATGAATAAGCTTGAACTTGATGTCCAATTGTTCAAAGATCTGCATGCCTATATCGTTTTTATCGGAAAGGATTTTTGCAGGAAAAGAAATCCGGACTGCAGCCGGTGTCCGGTCTCAAGCATATGGGGCAACCCTCTTTAAAACAGCTTTCTGCTGTCCAGGAGTATTGTTACCGGCCCGTCGTTTATCAGAGACACCTCCATCATGGCCTGAAAGACACCGGTTTTTACCTTTCCCGGCAGCAGTGCGGACATCCGTTCTGTGAATGTGTCGAACATGGCTCTGGCGGTATCGGGACCTTCAGCCGCAGACCATGAAGGTCTTCTGCCCTTCCTTACATCACCCAGAAGTGTGAATTGTGATATCAGAAGGATTTCACCGCACGTCTCCGCTATGCTCAGGTTCATAAAGCCCTTTTCATCATCGAATATTCTGAGCCCCGCGATCTTGTTCGAGATATATTCGATATCAGCCTGAGAATCATTTCTCTCTATTCCGGCCAGGCACAGAAGCCCTTCGCCGATTGAGGATACGACACTGCCGTTAACGGCTACCGAAGCATTTTTCACCCTTTGCAGAACGGCACGCATGCCAGGACTAGCCTTTTGATTTTTCATAGAGCTCAATGACATTACCTATCCGCGTTATGCGCCATGAGCCCTGTTCCTTGATAAGTTCAATTTCAAGTACGCCTGTTTTGCCGATGGAGACCTTTGCATGGGCGATGCCGTCTTTCCAGGAGAGGCCCTTTAATTTAAATTTTCCAGAAGAAGGGCCTTTAGTCAATGAACTTAGAACGCTTGCCGCAGGCGGTTCTCCGTTCCTGACCCAGGCCTCGATGTCGCCAGGCAGGTTTTTCTTGACCATGGTCCCGTATCTGACTGCAAGGTTTTTACCTACGTAGGAAGGAATGCCCTTCTCATCCATTTTCTGATATGCGATAAATGTAATCTCCTTGGCGAGGTCCATTGAAAGCTTTTCCATATCAACATACCTGCTGAACGTCTTCCAGTCATGAGTTTTGATGGCGTTCGATGCCTTTAAGAGCGAATATATGGGCGTGGTCGGATACCAGAAATAGAGAAGCGCTCCCAGAGCAGCTATAATGGAAACAGCGGCAATTGATAATGTTACAAGGATTGTTTTTTTACTTTTATTTAACTCACCACTCACCACTCACCACTCTTTTATTTAAATATCGTTGTGGTCATGACAACGCCGTTCCGCAGAATGCTCATGCTGAGCTTCCTGCCTGCAAGAGAAGCTGTTGCCCTTTTGAAATCCGCAAGCGTCTTAATATCGTTTTTGCCAAGCTTAAGTATGATGTCGCCGGACTTGATGC
>CAYNVT010000134.1:0-3657 GCA_964400685.1 uncultured Bacteriovoracaceae bacterium
ATTTGATCGGAACTAATACAGTTTAAGTATGCCTCACCTTTCGACATCGTCGCTCCTTGACCTGCATCGTTCTGACGCCCTGAAGGCATTGACCTCATGTTACTACTTTCTTACTTTCATTGGATCTTAATAAATGCGAACGAGATCGATAATTGTAATTTTTTGAATGAAAAAAGATTAATGTTTTTGTTCTGTTTATATAACTACTGAGATTTTTGAATTTTGCATATCAAGAAGTCTGGCTACCAATAACTTTTCAACTTCATTAACAAAAAGAATTAAATTATTACGATAATCATTAAGTTGACCGTGAGTAACACTTGGGAGACCATCTTGATGAGATACATAATTACGATATCCAATTAAAGCATTTAGATCAGAAGTAATAGAGATTATCTCTTCCCCTGTTCCGATGATATCTTCTTTAATAATTGTAATCTTGCATAAATCAAAGACATTCTCAACGCCAATACGCTGAAATAACTTCTTTATTTCTGCCTCTCCATGTTTTCCAAATGCGAGAGATGTGTCGATATCTATCTCACATTCTTTTCCACATGAACACCAGATAGAAGATATCCTTTCAAGAGTAGATGTAATTTTATCTTTTTTAGAGTTATTAAGGCTACTAATAAATTCCTCATTAAACAATTTTTTTGTTGCTGATAATTTTATGTCGAATGGAATAGCATTTGAGTTTAAACCAATCTCTCTTATAAAATAACAATACTCTTCAATCATATCTTCAAAGAACTTTTCGAGTTTAGCTGTTAATAGTAGAATTGCACACTTCAACAATGTATTATATTTTAAATCGTCACCTTGATTTATAATTGCTTGCTCAATAACATAATCAAACTCTTTTAATGCATTTATAAAATCTTTTTTTGATTCTAATGAGCACATTTTATAATTCAGAAATAATATCAAACCATTTATTTAAACGGTATTCTAATTTCTTTGTATCAGATGTACCATAAATAAGAGCATCGCTATATTGAGAATCGTTCATTTGTAAATCACGTATTCTTTCGATAATAGCTGCCTTTTTTTCTAATAGATAATATTCATCAAAATGAGAAAAAGAAACCATTATTACATCCATTAATGCTCTATTCATCCTTGAATCATAAGAGCCATCAAGCTTAATTCTTCGAAATGAAGGGGGTGCAAATATTTTAACTACTTTATCAATAGTTGTTTTAAATAAACTGTTCATGGAGACAGCTTGTTCATCATTAATATTCCTGTTGTTTTCCATATATCTATTTAGGAATGTCTTCATTTTATTTGGGTAACGCAATACTTTCTGTTTTAATAGATCATAGCTACTGTTTATAGCAAAGAATCTTAGAATCAACTCTGAATCATCGAATCGATTATGTGGTTCTTTTAATCCAATAGATTCGAGAAATGGTGTATATGTACGAAGCTCTTTCAAAATATCACAGAATTTTCCTCTATACATACAATTGCGCAATTCCTGCTCATTTAATTTTACTGAACCTCGATTCAATCTTTGAAAGATGTCGTATTTGATTTCCGGATGAGAGTCGGATTTTATAACAATAACCCGCATTATTCCGTTCTTTACCATTCTTTTTGCTTTAGGATTTAATGTGCTAAATTGTTCACGAGAAAGTTCATTAAGTATTTCTAGTCCAGTTAATTTAAATTCATTATCAAAAAATCTTCTAAGAGAGTTAAGACGTTGCAATCCATCAACAACAATCCATTTCCCTTCATCATCTTCTGCAACATATATGATTGGAATTGGAACATTTAGAAGTATTGATTCGATTAGAAGTGATGCTTTCTTGTTATCCCAAACGTAATTTCTCTGATAATCCGGATCTAAAGAAATATCATTATTATGAATCATATCAACTAGATCACTAATACCCTTATCATATGCTTGGGTTCTAAGAGTTCGTGTTTCTTTCGGAATTTCATCAGGTATTGAAGAATTATTATCACTATCTATTTCATCTTCAAATATCATTTCATTATCATTCTCTAATGGCGCCATTAACATACCTCCTAATATAACCATCTAATTTTACTGGGGGTCGGGACGTTCATAAAACATGCATCAAGCTTTCTATATCACCAAATATAAAGATCATCTTCTTTACTGCTGAATGTCTTTAGCCGAACCTGTTTTTTACATAATTATGCAACTGCAAGCTGTCTGGCGTGGGTTATTTCGCGCCTGTGAACCGGCCTGATTTTTATCGCCTCTACGGTTGCTATTGCAGCGGTTTCACCGTCAAGAGACAAAAACTCTATTTCATAGGCTTCATTTGATTTGTAGATGTGGATGACCGTTCCTACATCGCCGGGTACAAGCCCTTGTTCCGGTATGGAGTCTGTCAAGACCACTCTGTCATGTTCTTTTATCATAATTAACCTCTCATATCGGATAAACCGTTACCAATCGCGGCTCATTACTATCCTTTTCCGTAATCCAGACTGTTCTTACTAAGGGATTTCTATTGTCTGGAGTTTCCAGCTTTCCGTCAATAATATACCTTATACCGTATTGTGATTCTACACTTGATTTTACATCATATGTAAGGGCATGCTTCTTCAGTGCCTGTGCAAGCTCTGGCCAATTCTCAACATTAAATCCGAAACGTATGAAGAATGCCGCTTTCCCTGATCCATCCGGATGCAAAACATTGAGCAGATAATCTTTGATCTTGCTTTCCTCAACCTTCAAATTATCGGCATTTGGAATTATCATACAAATAAAGTACCAGAAGAGTTAATTTATACAACCTTAAATATGATAGCTTATAGCCAAGGGGTGTCAAATTCTGATCAGACCAGTAGTTAACTGTCTTTGAGTTAATCGCGCTTGTGTCTGGTTTATGTTTTGTATCTCATGAACCTATATTTGCAGTGCAAGGGGCAAGACAAATTGCAGGTTCGTCACACACGCTGTTTGCACCCGCCGCTCCTGTATGGACGGTGCCGTTCTTGCATGCGGCCAGCACGTTCTCTTGAATGTTGCGCGTAATGACTATCACCTTTGGCCTTACCCACTCCCGAACTGTTTTGTTCTCGGTCATAAATCACACCCCCTGAGATTCGCACTGCTACGCCATGCTAAACTTAAGGTAGTCCCATTTGTCAAGACATCCTTTTGAGGGACGTTCATAACAAAATAATTTGCTGCGTATATGCATCAAACTTTCTGCATCATCAAATATAAAAATGTCCCTGTTCTCTTTTTGAATGTCTCCAGCCAAAGCAAACTTTTAAACATAATCATGCAACAGCAAGCTGTCTGGCATGGGTGATTTCGCGTCTGTGAACCGGCCTGATTTTTGCAGCCTCTACAGTTGCTATTGCAGCGGTTTCACAGTCAAGAGACAAGAACTCTATTTCATAACACTTTACAAACCGATAGGTTTAAGACCTTGCCTTGTCGGCATCGGGGAAATGCCGAAGTTGATATGGCAGGCTGTCTACTTCAGCGTGGCATCGAGGAAACTGAACATTATATCTAAACTCGAATATCCTAAAGAATCGGGATATTCGATTCCGCTGTTAATATCCATTTCTGCTGACGGACAAAATGGGGCGTTCATTCCAGGGTTCAGGAAGTGCCCCCAGTTGAAAACAACCATATCACATATACCGCCCAGATTT
>CAYNVT010000134.1:3667-11269 GCA_964400685.1 uncultured Bacteriovoracaceae bacterium
CTGATAGTGGTCATTAAAGTGCGGGATTGTGAAAGGGGCACATAATTATCATTATCACCATGTATCAGGAGTATGGGTACACGAGTGGCGGGAAAATTGATCGGGCTTGCCCTGAAATAGTCTGGATCATAATCCGGGATTCCATCATTATTCATATCAACCCTTACATATGGCGCAAGCAGAGCGGTTAAAAAATCAATACAGATATTATCATATAATGATATAGGAAAGGGGTCAGTAAGATCCTCTTTTTCATAAAATGATTGGTAACGATACAGTGACTCAAGGTTTGTCGGTCCGGCTAATGATATTACTGCACTGATGCGGTCATCATGTGCCATCCAGAGTGCATAGAGGCCTCCTGCGGAGTGGCCAACGACAGCTATTCTGTTCGTATCGATTTTATACAGGTTGGATTTTGACCAGTTTGTTGATTGTGTCTTATCTTTCACCAGCCATCCAATGGCATTTTGTGAATCTACCAAAGGTTTTGGCCACTTTACACTAATTCCATCAGGTTGACGCCAATCGATTGTTATGGCGAAATAACCGTATCCGGCTGCTGCCTCCACCATGCTTAACATAGTATCCTTATTGCTTCCAAATCCATGGATAAAAACGATGGCAGGGTATCCGCCTGAAGGTTGTTTAGCATAAGGGACTCTATAATATAGCTCTAAATTGTTTTCCTTGTCATATGTTACAGAATTTGAACAACCTGAGATTATCACCAAAGACAGAAACATGATAATTATTGACGAAAGTTTTTTCATTGTTCACTCCTCAAACAAAATTCATGATTTCATGGGTGCAGGATCTGGAAGATTTCAGTTTTTAAAAATTTTAAATAATTCAATAAATTATATGCTCGAATTGATTTCTTGTCCATAATTATTTATCGACAATACATTATTTGAGCATCAGCGTTCTCTAAGTTTCCTTGTCCCCTGATGTTACGAAGAGGTCTTATAACTTAGGGTTTTGTACAGGGTGTGATAATTTTACCTCACTCTGATTTTAAAATAAACACTTTGTCCCGATGCAATATCAAACCATTTTCTTTCAGTCGGCATGAAATTATTCGAAAGTTCCTGAATTTCATCCGAGGGGGTTCCACATTTAACCGATTGATAAAAGACATGAAAGGACACCTGCATTGACAGGAAGCTCTTATAAGGCTTATTTGTCTATAGAAAATGAAATTATTCTTTGGCATATCTTTTGCTTCATATCATTGCGACATGCATTCTTTCTGAATAAATACTTGCACTATTATGCAACCTTTGAATTCAGGTACTTTTATAAAAAACAATAAAACAAAATAGCTAGCATGACTAGCAGGAGGTAGAGGAATGAACAGTCATCTCCGGCACACCATGAAAAAGGATATTCTTACATGGATCGCTTTATTTTACATGTTCTTGACGCCAGTAATGAACGGCTGCGGTGGCGGTGGAGGAGGCGGTGGAGACGGCACAGGCTCGGTTGAAGAAGGAACCGGAGAGGTCGCCATCAGCCTTACCGATGCGCCTTCTGACTTTGCAAGCTATACAGTAGATGTTGTCTCGATAAGCCTTAAAAAACTAAACGGCGCTGAAGTCGAAACACTGCCGATTACCCAGCGGGTGGATTTCAGCCAGTATACCGAAATGACAGAGTTTGTAACTGCCTGCACCATCCCTTTAGGGGTATATACCGAGGCCGCTCTTACGCTGGATTATACCAATGCAGACATCAGGGTTGAAGACAATTCAGGGAATATCCAGAAAGTCTCACAGCAAAACATAATGATTCTTGATGAAGAGGAGGAGATTGTCACTGACAAATCCCGAGTAAGGGTATCTGTAAACCTGGGTCTTCAGGCTCTTACCATAGTTCCCGGTGTAGCTTCACATCTTGCCCTGGATTTCAACCTCAAGGCAACCAACACCGTCGATTTCAGCGGCGATATTCCGATTCTGACCGTTAGTCCGATGTTGCTGGCCGATCTCGAACCCCAGGATAAAACCCACCGTGTCAGAGGCATGCTCTCTGCTGTAAACCAGGACAGGAAACTCTTTGATGTCGTGGTCATGCCCTTTGTTAACAATATCTCGGGAGGACAGGAACATTTCGGGACGTTAAGGGTGCTTACCGATGAAAGCACGGTCTATATGATAGATAATACCCAGTACCAGGGCGACCAGGGACTTTCCGAACTGGCCGAGCTTCCACCGAATGACAACATTCCTTTGATGGTGCTCGGCAAGTTCAAAACCCGCCCCAACCGACTTGAAGCGCAGGAAGTTTATGTGGGTTCAAGCGTTCCGGGATCAGGCACCCATATTGTTAACGGAAATGTTATTGCCCGAGATGAAGATGATGTCATAACCATCAAGGGGGCAAGTTTCGTGAATTCCTCAGGAAGGCTGATATTCTGTAAAACTGCATTAGTAAAACTCAATGGAAACACTAGAGTAAGCAGGCAGTTTTCTAAAGATGCATTTTCCAAAGATGACATATCCGTCGGCCAGCGCATTGTGTTGTTCGGGAGTGATGCAACCCTAAATGAATCTACAGGACAGCTCAATATGACAGCAAACGGCGCACGCATGCTTACCACTCATTTAAGGGGCAAGGTTAAGAGCATATCGAGCGGTTTGACGGTTGTTGAACTAAGCTCCATAGATGGCAGAAAGCCGTCCTCATTTGATTTTACAGGAACATCCGCAGACCCGGCAAATTATGCAATCAATACGAGCGGGCTTAATCTTTTAAACATAAAAAAAGACACACGAGTAAAGGTATGGGGATTTGTAAGTGAGTTTGGGCCGACAACCCGTGATTTCAGGGCACAAACAGTCATAAACATCTCAACAGTGATTGGCCTGATGCATGTCAACTGGAATCCGGCTGATTACAAAGCTTTCAGTGAGATATCCGATCAGCGACTGATTCTCGATATCGATAACAATAACATCGGGAAATTCCATTTCCTGCTGCGTGCCGGCACGGTGGATGACGTTGTGACAGACTTCAAAGATCTCCCGGTTACCATTAAAGCTCCGGATAAAGGCTCAGCTTTCTTCTGTATTGCTCAAGGCCTTTATTTCAGAGCTTATACAGACTTCTCCAATTTTGCGGATGCCCTTGATGATTTCATTCTTAAAGGCGGGGATGTGCGCTATATAACAGCAATCGGGGTGTTTAACGATGACAGTGCTACAATGAATGCCGGATATCTCGTCATACGTTTTCCAGTATTGTAAACCCGAACAGGGACGGCATGAAAATGCCGTCCCTGCCATTTTCAGCAAGGTTGCTGCTGTTTTCTCAAATACTTTTTATTAGTAATACAGACCTGAAACCCGGCAGTTATTATCCGTTTAAATAAAAGTTAAAGGATCACCTCCTCTAAGACTCCTGCACAATTGCCACGATTGTCAAATGACAAAACACTAGTTGTGCAAGAGTCCCATTTTTATTTTTAATAAATAATTGGCATACAATATTTCTATTTGGTATATTTGAAGAAGTTTATAGCACATGGATTTCTGAATCATATTTTGATGCAGGGATTCTGAATTACTGCAGGGAGTATCGGATTTAAAACAATGACATCAGCCTTCATGTGAAGTGTATATCAAAGATTTAATTAAAAAGGAGGAACCTGATGGAGGAAAAAAGGAAATATCCCAGACGCAAGCTCGGCTGTCCGGCTTTGTTCAGAGGATGCACGGAAGCGCCTGAGAATGTCCGCATCCGCGATATAAGCAGGGGCGGACTTTTCATCGAGACATTGAACCCAGCGGTCCATGGTGAAACCGTTCATCTGCATATCGACAGATACCACATCGGCATGGACATGGGCATAATGGGCACTGTGGTCAGGTCTATCCCCGAACACGGCATGGGGATACAGATATTCTCCACGACCAATGACGACTTTCTGAGGGACTGGCTCTCCAGATAGAGAAAACCAGCTTCTTCCGGGCCCGCCTAGGGCTGTTGCGGCTCAATATTATTTTAGTGACCGCCTGAAGATTTCCGCCTGCCGATCAAAACTCAGACTAAAGACTCCTGCATAGCAGCCCCGGCTGTCATGAGTGGCAAAGAATTCAAGTTATGCAGGAGTCTCGACTAATTAATGTTCAGATACTGAAAATGTATAGTATACTTCCGGCACTTGATAATCACAGGTATATATATCCTTGAATCCTATATTCGTAATCCTATAGCCATATTGTAAATCAGGTCAAAAAGTGTTATTTATTTAATGACATTTTGTTTGCATTTGGTTTTCTAAAAGGAGGTTATCTTATGAAAAAAAGATTCTATATTTACCTGTCGGTTTCAGTCTTCGCTCTGGTTCTGCTTATCTCCGGATGCTCGTCGTCGGATACATCGGATAATCCCCAGACCCAGGGGGCGGTTGAGGAAGACACCTCTCCTGGCATCAAGGATATCAGCGGAGTCTTCGCGAATCAGGGCATCGAGTTTATCACCAGCAAAACGGTTAAGGACCCGCAGACAGGAAAGGAATACACCGGCTATCTCGGTAAATATGCCGGGAAGACCTCGTGCGGGTGTTACCATGGGCATGCCACGCCCAAAGAGGGAAACATCGATGCCGATGGCTACCCGATAGATTACACGGACAAAAGCAAGTGGAACTGCCTGAAGAAAGTGCGTGACAGTAAGGGGAATGTCACCATGGTGGACGCCTGGGTCACGGATAACCCGAAATATTGTCTTGTCCTGAGCGGGACTCCCTATACCATGGGATATCAGGAAGGGTTTCTGCGCCCAGAAGGGACTCTGGCAATGACTTCAACCTTCCTCAAAGAAGCCCTTTTCTCACAGTTCGGGCTGCTGGGGTTAACAATCGATACCACTGAGCCTATTACTGATGAGATCTTCGAGTGGTTCTGGAAGAATCTCGAGAAGATGGTCCTTGCGGAGAAGGCCCGCACCGATCAGGCAATTGCCGCAAAACGCACCGATCCCAGCGTCATTCCGCCAAGTGTGGAGGAAGAGGTCCAGGGGATAGCGGATGGGGCCACAGCCGGCTTGAAAGCGATGGGCCGCACTGAGAAGGTAACTTTTAATGAAGTATTCGCCATCAGTGAAGGGATAGATGCCCTATTTGCCTTTGTGCTCAAATATATCTACAACCCGTCCCTGGATGCCGAAACGCTGCAGGAGATCGCCGATCTGCTGAAGGTGCTTATCAACAACGGCGGAACGCTGCTCGCCAACGGCAATTTCGGTACGGATGAAATACAGGTCACTCCTGATCTTAAGGTACTCTTCCCCAAGCGGCAGGCCGATCCCATGATACGCTTCGGCTGCAACGGCTTCATGGTGACAGGCGACCTTACCGAAGACGGGAAAACCTACCACGGCCGCGATTTCATGTTCACTACAGGCGGAGTCTTCCAGGACGAGTCGGCCATGGTAATCTACCTGCCGGCGAGCGGATATCCTTTTGTCACGGTAAATGCCCCCGGCTTTGTGGGGCAGATGGTCGGAATGAACAGCCAGGGAGTTTCGGTCGGGGTAGATATCTCCCTTTCCGGTGCGGTTTCCAAGGAGCCCGGCGTTGGCTGCCTTATCATAAACCGCGAGCTTCTCAACAGCTGCGCCACAATCGATGAAGCTGTGGCGCGTTTCAGGCAATTCAAACGCGGCGTGCCGTGGGATTACATGGTAGCGGACGATACTCCGAGCGAGCAGTACGGAAACTCGGTTGTGTTCGAAGCTGTTATGAGTGATCCCGCCTGCAATGGCTATGACCAGCTGCCCTTGCTGCTGCGCGCGAAGCTCCAGCCGTACATCAAGGCCCTGAAAGATTCCGAAGGCCAGAACATCGATGACTTTAACGCCGACGGCAGCATCCGCAGCGGAACCATGCTGCGCGGTGCAAAATGGGTTTTCCCCGAGGCATTCAAACAAACCATCGATGAGGCCAAGACACCTGACCTTGCCGATCAGGAAAGCTATCTGAAATGGTATGGAGAGGGTGGAGGTCCGAATGGCAGCGAGCGCACATTCCCGGATCAGTTCGAAGAGGACGATGATATTATTGTTGTTACCAATGAATTTCTGATTCCTCGCATGCGCATGTCCCAGTTCGAGTCGATAGTCCAGATGGGGTATGTTGCAGGTGCTCTGCCTGAAATGGTCTGGCGCTACCAGTACTGCCTGCAGCTCATCCTGGATCAGAAAAGCTCAGGCAACAAGATCGATTTCTTCGGTCCCGGCGATTATCCGGCCATAGGAACAGCCGGCTGGATAATCGACTTTTTGAATCCCAATGACGTTTTCAGCCCCGATAAGCCGCATGCGTGCACATTGGCGCCTGACGGTTTCAAGTTCAAACCTTCGGTAAAACAGAATGATTTCTATGTCCCGCGTTTCCGCGATGTCGATGGTCTGCATGCCATAATGAACAATACGGATAAGGTCATAAAAGTCCTCTATGGATATCTTCCTGATCCATGGGTGGGGGCCGACCTTAAAGAGTTCGTCAACTGGTACTACGGGAAATAGTGAAGCGTAAAGGTTTACAGCAGCGGGCCCCGGGAACTCGTTTCCCGGGCCTGTTGTAAATCATCGGACAAGATGGTTGACCGGGTTCCGAAACTGCCGGGGAAGGCTTAAGTTCACCGCTGCTGTTCGACTTCATTTTTTAATTACCATCATCTTATCAGCGCCCTTTAACAGCATATACTCAGTGGGGCGAAGCTCAAAAGAAACTCCTGCGAAAACAGGGTCTTTCATAATCCGCCCGACAAATTCAGATGTCTTGAAATTAAGGTTTATGAGCGGATAAATTCTGACTTCTTTTGATGTGACACGCAGAATTTCTTTTATGATGCTTACGTGAGTATCATAGTTTATATGGTTGTCATAAATAAACAGCAGGTGCGAAACCAGCGAGACCGTGAAATTATTACGGACTATAAAAGGCGTATAAGGAAATTGTGCATCAAGATAGCGCCAGCGGTTTTTCTTGAAGTCATCCAGAAACATCCTGTAGGAACTTTGCCTCATCTGCCTTAAATGTTCGAAATCCTCTATCGGTTTGCCCCAGTTGATCATCTGCGAAGTTTTTTCAAGATTTTTTATCGTGTATTCGATGTCTTCCTCGCATTTCCTCTTAAGCTTGTAATGATCGAATGCATAGATAGGGTCCACCGACATGACCTCAAACCCGCGTTCAACAGCTTCATATGTAAACGAACTTACACCGCCACCGACATCAAGGATTTTTTCATAAGGGGAATCAAGCTCATCCAGAAGGAAAAAGCTGTTGTATTCGAAAAATCTCCTTCCGATGGTGACAATGTGGTCAAGCCGCAGATAGTCAAACGGCTGAGGCTCAAGGTTCAGGCCTTCGAAAATATCAGGAGATTCAATCGTGTCCTTCCTGCTCTCAGTCTCAGCTTTGGAGCCAAACGGCCAGAATTTGTGAAGAAATTTCATACTCATCAGTCAACCTCAGTTCAAATATTGAACATATTTTATCTAATGCAGTAAAGGGAATTTATCTGGACAATGATAATGCCTATTAATGCAAATATGTATCGGATTTAAAAAATATTGCCAGTTATGAAGGAT
>CAYNVT010000135.1:0-11154 GCA_964400685.1 uncultured Bacteriovoracaceae bacterium
TCTTGGCGAGCAGACTGCCTTCCATTTGCCGGTTATTGTCTTTATTATTTCCATTGCGCCTATGGACGAGCATGTCCATACGACCGGGCATAGCTGTGTGGGAGGGGCCCCTTCAAAGACAAATTTCCTGTAATAGTCAATCCGCCAGCTTGCTACAGGCACATAGAAATATGTCCCGAACTTGTAGCGCGGCGTCATGAACATTTCTTTAAGCTCTTCATAGGTCCCGAGCTTTGGAACGCCTTCGATATCCTCAACCGGCGGGCTTCCCGGCATTATCATGCTGACATGCGCCCATGTGCCTGAGGGAACTATAAGGAGTGCGGGTTTGCCAAGTCGCTGGGAATCCCTGAATACTATAAGGCTGAAGGCGAAATCATCCGCCGCCGGAAAGACGATGTCCACTTTGTTGATCAATGCCGTGATCTCGTCATGGCCTAGTCTTCTGCTGTGTATCTCGACTGAGGCTCCGGGGTTGATTCTTTTTATCTGCTCCCCTACTGCCTCGGCCTTGTTCATCTCCAGCGTGTTTTCAAAGCAGCAGATCTGACGGTTCATGTTCGATGGTTCGTATCTGTCTGGCTCGATAAGGATGAAGTTCTCGACACCCGAACGAGCCAGGATTATGGCCACGGTACCGCCTATTCCGCCGCATCCGACGATCAGGATCTTTGCAGCCTTGAGCTTTGACTGCTCTTTTTCCGTGAATATTCCGTAATTTCTTTCAAAAAGGGTCCGGTAACTGTCCATTTTATTCTCCATGAAAACCGTTGGACATAATAACACAAAAAAATATCAACACAGAAGGTGGAATTGAACAGGGCTTTCATGTATTATCCCGTGAATGAAAATTCCCGGAATTGAAGATTTGAATATTGACAAACCTTTCGGCAAAAAACAAATCGTGATGATGCTTGTGGCGTTTCTTATCCTTTGCGTATATTTCGCTTTGAGCTGGATGATCGATATAAGGTTCGCTTCAAAGGAAGAAGACAGGTATTCAAAAGAGATGCTTTCAAAGGCGCAGATCGCCGGCGAGATAATCTCGGAAAGAGTTAAAAATCTGTCCAATGCACTGGACATTTTTCGCAGGGTTTATCTGACGGAATTTGCCTCTGAGAAAAGGGGGTTAGGTTCAGTTATCGACCTTTTTGAAGAAGAGCTCAATGCCTTTCCCGAACTTCTCAGCCTTTCATATATGAACGCAACTGCCGAGCTTGTCTATGCAAGGGGTATCGAAGGAGATGAAGGTGAGGCCGCTGTTAATGCATCCATCGACTGGACAAAGGAATACTGGTCAAGGATCGGCCCTGATGATGAAAAGCCTTTTTATACGCCTCTTAAATCAATCGGAGGGAACTACCTTCAGGGGATTATGTTTCCGGTCTCCATGGATGACAAAATCGCGGGCGGCCTGATCGCAGTAATCGATGCAGGGACAGTCGGATCAAAGAGCTTTGAGTTTGTGGATCTTCCGGAAGGCTCATCCATATTCCTGATGGACATGACAGGTCTGGTAATTTCTTCTTTGAGTAAAGGAGACAATAAAAACGCGTCTGGTGCTTCATTTATCAACAAGGCGTTTATACAAAAGGTCGTTTCCGCACAAAACGGATGCCAGGCCTTCAAGGTGACGGTTGCAGATAAAACTGGAAATAAAACAAGTGCCGCACGGATGATTGTATCATGGCAGCAGGTAAGGTTAGGCTCAAAGGATGCCGTCATTGCAGTCGCATCCCCTGCGGGAGATGCTGCCGGAATGTTCAGGAAAGCGCGCATGACTCATATGCTGCTTGAGTTTTTATTTGCAGTGGTCGTTTCAATTGCGATCGCCTTTTTCCTGATAAAGAAGAATGAAAAACATGAGGCAGAAACAAGTCCGGATTGATATCAACAGGCCGGTATGATAGCCATTGATGATTGTCAGCAATGTATTAAGGAGGACATTATGCGGGAAATTCCATCAAGAGGTTTGACAAGACGCGAGTTCATTGCCGGAACATTGGCTGCAACAGTAATGGCTTCCATGCCTCAAACGGGCTATGCGAAAGAAACAAATAACAACAATCTCACAAGGATCGACAAAAAAAAGATTGTGCTTCTGTATAACTGCAATATCATTGATGTCCGGACCGGAAAGCTCATCCCGAATGCCTACATCATATATAACAATGCAAAAATAGTTGCTGTAGGTACAGGCGAGGTAAGCCTTGATTATGCGCAGAAGATAAACCTTCAGGGTGCATACGTAATTCCGGGGCTTATCGACGGCCATTGCCACACAACCGCATCGCCAGTTTACGGTTCCAGCATCTGGGGAATCCCCAAACTGATGAAAGAGCAGAGAAGACATTTCCCAAGCTGCATCAATGGCGGAGTGACAACGGTCAGAGACATGGGCTCGTTTCCGCCCATTCTGCATGGATATATAAATGACATTAACAAAGGAAAGCTCACCGGGCCGCGTGTCGTATACTGCAATTCGATAATCAACATAAACGGCGGACACCCCGATATAAAGCCCACCGACATAACGATGTTCGCTGATCTGGCGAAGCCTTTCATGGGGTCGCTCCAGGTCAATTTCAAGAACAATGACGAACTTATGAAGGACCTTGAAGAAAACACGGCTGACGCCTCTTTCATCAAGCTTACCATGGACAATAAGTCGATCTTCCCGAAAAAGGGCGACATACCTGTTTACACCGACGAGCAGCTTAAAATGATATTCGATTATGCCGACAAAAAAAGCCTCCCTGTTTCATGCCACAACCATCGCAAATGGGGATATGACCGCGCAATGAAATATCCCTTCAATTCAATCGAGCACACCATCGGGGACGCCTATCTCACCGATGATGAGACAAATCTGATGGCGAAAAGAAACGTATCCATCGTGCCTACTCTGACCATCGCCCAGTGCTTTCTGATTGAAGATGCGTATGATACGGTTCCGGCGCAGTTCAGGAATGATTTTATCGATAATGAAGTCAAGATAAGGAACGATTACGTCAATAATCAGGGGTATAAGGATTTCGACCCCAGACTCAACCAGCAGAACATTGACAGCATGAAGCTCTACAAGACAATGGGGAAGGATAATCTGTATAAAAACAAAAAATTTCTAGTAGACCCCGACCTCTACTACAGTATCATGCTTCATGCACCTCAAAATATGAAGAAGATGAAAGACTCTGGCGTCAATATAGGAGTCGGAATCGATGCAGGTATGCCGTTTGCCTATTTCGGGGGCTACTACCGGGAACTCGAACTGCTCACAAGGGTAGGCTTTACGAATGCCGAAGTTCTGAGGTGTGCAACGCTCAACAATGCGAAAATACTTTGCATGGAAGATAAAATCGGGACGCTTGAACCCGGAAAGTATGCAGACATTGTCGTATACTCGCAGAACCCGCTCGATAATATCAAGGTGTGCAGGACACCGGAAATCGTATTCAGGGACGGCGATATACTTTTCTCTGCGGAGCCGGTAAGTATTGAAAATCACGTCTCCGGGAAGGCGTAGTTTTAGAACAAATCACCGTTGGCTTTCCCCGTGGAAGCCAGTTTTTTCCCTTTTCGGAAAGAGTTAACAGTTCATTATTTTTGTGCATCTTTAACCTTGAATAAAATAGAACCTCATGATATACACTTCCTGTTAAAAAATTAACAACTTAAACAAAAATTCTTTGGAGGCGAAAATGTCAGCAGTTCAGGCAGCAAATCTTAGCGGCCTCGAGGAGTTCACATCCGAGCAGATAGCGAAAATGGATGCTATCATAGCGAGCTACAAGGGCAAGCCGGGCGCTCTCATTCCGGTGCTCGAGCAGGTTCAGGAAGAACTCGGATTTCTCCCGATGGCGGTTCAGCAGAGGGTGGCAAACGGTCTTAACCTACCGGTTGCAAATGTCTATGGTGTTGTGACCTTCTATTCATTCTTCACGATGGTACCAAGGGGAAAACACAATATCCGCGTGTGCCTCGGGACGGCATGTTATGTCAGGGGTTCACAGAGGCTTCTTGAAACACTTACCGGTATTCTGGGTATAGAACCGGGCGGCTGCACAGAGGACAGGCAGTTCTCCCTCGAAACGGTTCGATGCCTTGGGGCATGCGGTCTGGCGCCCGTTGTCGTAATTGATAACGATACACACGGCCAGATGAAAGCGGCAAAGCTGGAAAGCTTGCTGGCGCAGTACAAATAGGAGGCTTGTGTTATGGCAAAGCTTACGATTGAAGATCTTAAAAAAATAAAGGACAAAGTTGAGAAGGAAGACCAGTTCCGTTCAGGTGAAAAAAGAGTAAAGATCAATGTCCATATGGGAACTTGCGGCATTGCATCGGGCGCCAAGGAAGTCCTGGATACGGTCATGGAAGAGATTGACGAGAATAAGTCAAACGATATTCTTGTTACGACATCCGGCTGCATCGGAATCTGCAGCAGAGAGCCACTGGTGACGATAGAAGAGCAGGGCAAGGATGCAACCGTTTATGAATATGTAAACAAAAACAAGATGAGACAGATTTTCAAGCGTCATGTCATGGGCGGCGAAATACAGAGTGATTTCGTGATGGCCCGCGGCAAAGAGCAGGATGGGAGGTAGGTCATGGCAGCCAGAGTTTTCAGGGCACACATACTAGTCTGCGGCGGAACAGGCTGCAGAGCGACGGGCAGCGAGGCGATCCTGGGCGATGTCGTAAAGGAGCTCGCTAAGAAGGGGCTTACAAATGAAGTAAGCGTGGTGGAAACCGGATGCAACGGTTTCTGCGCAGCAGGCCCCATCATGGTTATATATCCGGAAGGCACATTCTATCAGTACGTGAAGGCATCCGATGTTCCCGAGATAATTGAAGAGCATATTGTCAAGGGGCGTCCGGTTCAGAGGCTCATGTACAAAGAACCCGTAACCGAAAAGCCGATTCCTCACATGCAGGAGATACCTTTCTTCGGCAAACAGATGCTTATTGCCCTTAAGAACAGGGGTCTTATCGATGCCGAGAAGATTGACGAATACATAGCCCGCGACGGTTATATGGCGGCAGCGAAAGCGCTTACCGAAATGGGACCGGACGAGGTTATCGAGCAGGTCAAGAAATCAGGTCTCCGCGGCCGTGGAGGTGGAGGATTCCCTACAGGTATGAAGTGGTCTTTTGCACGCAAGAGTCCGGGGAATGAGAAATTCATTCTCTGTAATGCCGACGAAGGCGACCCGGGCGCATTCATGGACCGTTCTGTCCTTGAGGCCGATCCGCATGCAGTTCTTGAAGGAATGATAATCGCCGGTTATTCTATTGGTGCGAGCAGGGGTTACATATACTGCCGTGCTGAATATCCTCTGGCTATAAAGAGACTCAACCTGGCAATTGAACAGGCACGCGAATACGGGCTTTTAGGAAATAATATACTCGGCTCCAACTACAGCCTTGACATCGAAGTTTACCAGGGAGCAGGTGCATTCGTATGTGGCGAAGAAACAGCTCTTATGGCATCAATCGAAGGCCGCCGCGGTATGCCGAGGCCAAGGCCGCCGTTCCCCGCAACATCGGGACTCTGGAACAAGCCTTCGGTTCTTAACAACGTTGAGACATTTGCAAATATTCCTCAGATCATCCTTAAGGGCGGCGACTGGTATGCATCAATCGGCACCCAGGGTTCAAAGGGTACAAAGGTTTTCGCTCTGACCGGTGCAGTTAATAACGTAGGTCTAGTCGAAGTCCCGATGGGAACACCGATCGGCGACATCATATTCGATATCGGCGGCGGAATCCCGAAGGGCAAGAACTTCAAGGCTGCTCAGCTGGGCGGACCGTCAGGCGGTTGTATACCTGCACAGGCATTGAACACGCCGACAGATTATGAAGAGATCGTAAAGCTCGGCGCCATCATGGGTTCCGGCGGCCTCATCGTCATGGACGAAGATACCTGTATGGTCGATACGGCCAGATTCTTCATGGAATTCTGCCAGGAAGAGTCCTGCGGTAAATGTACGCCATGCCGAGAAGGCACCAAGCGCATGCTCGAAATACTTCAAAAGATATGCAAAGGAAAAGGAGAGGCGGGCGATATCGAATTGCTGGAAGAACTTGCCGGTGTAATCAAGGATTCTGCTCTGTGCGGACTTGGCCAGACAGCACCGAATCCGGTTCTTTCGACACTCAAATATTTCAGGGATGAGTATGAAGCCCATATTTACGACAAGAAGTGTCCGGCAGCGGTATGTTCGGCTCTGTTCAAATCACCCTGCCAGCATGCATGTCCGATAGACATGGATATCCCGGGCTATATAGCGCTGATAAGAGCGGGAAGGCTCGATGACGGCTACAAGCTCATGAAGCAGACAAACCCGTTCCCCGGTGTATGCGGCCGTGTATGTCCGCAGTTCTGCGCTTCGAAGTGCCGCAGGGGTCAGCTGGACGAACCGATGGCAATTGCGTGGCTTAAGAGATACATTGCAGACAACGGCAAGCGCCCGGAAGTAAAAGCCGTTGAAGTTACCAGGAAACAGAAGATAGCCATAATCGGAGCTGGTCCTGCTGGCCTTACCGCTGCTCAGGATCTGGCAAAGAGAGGTTACAAGGTAACAGTATTTGAAAGCCTTCCGAAGGCGGGCGGCATGATGAGGTATGCTATTCCAGAATACAGAATGCCGCGCAACATAATCGACCTTGAGGTGGCTGACATTGCGGCACTCGGCGTTGAGATCAAGACGAACTGTAAAATCGGAAAGGACATCAGCTTTGATAAACTGAAGAAAGACTATGATATCGTCCTTCTCGCAATAGGGGCCCAGAAGAGCTGGACGCTGGATATCGAAGGCGAAGATTCAAAGGGCGTCTACGGTGCTGTCGAATTCCTGCGCGAAGTAAATCTTGGCAAAAAGGTCAAGGTCGGATCCAAAGTCGCCGTCATAGGTGGAGGAAACTCGGCAATCGATGCGGCAAGGACTGCCCTCAGGCTTGGAGCGAAAGACGTTACAATCCTTTATCGCCGAGAAAGAAAAGATATGCCTGCATGGGAAAACGAAATCGTTGCTGCAGAGC
The DNA here is from genome assembly GCA_964400685.1 of uncultured Bacteriovoracaceae bacterium. Taxonomy (GTDB): domain Bacteria; phylum Desulfobacterota; class Desulfomonilia; order UBA1062; family UBA1062; genus DATCTV01. Next base: position 7,042 of record CAYNVT010000135.1, read on the forward strand.
ATGAAGGTGTCAGGATTGAATACCTGGTTGCACCCACCAAGGTTGTCAGTAAGGCAGGAAAAGTTACAGGCATCGAGTGTGAGCGCATGAAGCTGGCCGAATTCGACAAATCGGGCAGGCGCCGTCCAAAGGCTATTGCCGACAGCAAATATGTAATCGCAGTTGATACCATAATCCCTGCTATTTCTCAGGCCCTTGATGCCGACTGGCTTGATGAAGGTTCAGGTATAACAGTTACAAAGGGCGGCACCGTTGCAGTTGCAGGGAAAACAAAGACCGCGACTACGGCTGACGGCATATTCGTAGCCGGGGACGCCGCAAAGGGACCCGCAACAGTTGTTGAGGCCATAGCAATGGGTCATCAGTCAGCAGCCGAAATAGACAGCTACATCAGGAAGCTTAACGGCGAACCTGAATACAAGATGCCTGAGAACGAGAAAATTGACATCCCGTTCGAGGTTGACGAAGAGGTTGTCGAGACCCCGAAGACTGAGATGCCGGAACTGAGCCTTAAAGCAAGAGCAGGCAATTTCGAAGAGGTCGAAACAGGCTACAACAAGAAGCTTGCCTACAAAGAGGCATGCCGCTGCCTGAGGTGCGATGCTGAGCTTTAATTATTGATTAAAACTATTAAGAAGCTGAAAAGGCCGGGACTTTAAAAAGTTCCGGCCTTTTTTTATTCAAGTAAAGTTCCTTCACAGCGGAAAATCAATAATAATCATTAGTTGTCCATCATTGACAGATAACTGGCATTGACCTATATAACATTATGAAATCATTAGATATTATGCATTTAGCGGCATAATAATATTACACGAAGGGAACACGATGAAAATCAGAATGATATATCTTTCGAAAACATTTTGATTAGTAGATTTTTAACAGGAAATGAACTTCTTACCTTACATAAAAACCTGTTTGGTAATTTGTTCCAATAAAGCAAACAAGTAATCACAGGAGGAAATTAATGAAGATCACCATCGATGGAAGGGAGTTGGAATTCCAGGCCGGAAAAACGGTTTATGAAGTGGCTAAAGAAAACGGGATATATATACCTGTCTTGTGCCATCATGAACTTGTGAAACCTGTCGGTGCATGCAGGGTATGTGTGGTTGAGATTCAGGGTGCCAGAAATCTCGTCGCATCATGCGCCATGCCTGCGGAAGACAACATGAAGGTATTTACCAATACCGGCAGAGTTCTCAAAGCCAGGAAGCTCGTTGTCGAACTGCTGATGACCCAGGGGCATCATAACTGCATCACATGCGAATCGAGCGGAGACTGCGTATTGCAGGATCTGGCATATTCTCTTGGTGTAGAAAATCCGAGATTCGCCGAGCCTGAAACACTGCCGGCAATAGAGCAGGGCAATGAAATGATAGTACGAGACATGAAAAAATGCGTACTGTGCGGGCTTTGCGTGCGAGCCTGCAACGAGGTGCAGGTCAATCAGGTACTTGACTATACCGGCCGGGGACCGACTGCCAAGGTCGGGCCTCCTTTCGAAAGGCTTTACGAAGAATCCGACTGTGTCTTCTGCGGTGAATGCGTTCGTGTCTGCCCGGTAGGTGCGCTTTATGAGAAGCAAGGCAGGTTCAAAGGCAGGGGGAATGATCTGCAGAAGGTAAGGACAACCTGTTCATATTGCGGTGTCGGCTGCCAGATGGATGTATGTATCAATGACGGACAGATTGCAAAGGTTACAACCGCAAGAGAAGGAATGCCGTTGCCGAACAAAGGCAGCCTCTGCATCAAAGGCCGTTTCGGTTACGATTATGTCGGACATCCAGACAGGCTTAAGACTCCTCTTATAAAGGTTAATGGCGAATTCAAAGAGGCCTCCTGGGATGAGGCTATTAATTTCATTTCAGACAAGCTTTTGAAAATAAAGGAAGTTAGCGGAGTGGATGCCATTGCAGGATTTTCATCTGCACGCTGCACTAATGAAGAAAATTACCTGTTCCAGAAATTCTTCCGTGCAGTACTCGGAAGCAACAATGTAGATCATTGCGCACGGCTCTGACACAGCTCAACCGTGGCCGGTCTGGCCACTGCATTCGGTTCCGGTGCAATGACTAATTCGATAGAAGACCTTGAAGAAAGCAAATGCTTCCTCGTAACTGGTTCAAACACAACGGAAAATCATCCCGTTATTTCAACATTCATAAAAAGGGCTGTAAAACAAAGGGGTGCCAGGCTTATACTTGCTGACCCCAGGAATGTGGAACTTTCAAAATTCGCCGATATACATCTGAAGCAGAAGCCGGGCAGCGATATTGCCTGGATAAACGGTATGATCAACATAATTATTAAAGAAGGTCTGCTCGATGAGAAGTTTATAGCAGAAAGGACTGAAAACTTTGAGGCGCTGAAGGAAGCTGTTTCAAAATATACACCCGAGTATGTTGAGGAGATTTCAGACATTCCGAAAGAAGACCTTATTAATGCAGCAAGGATGTATGCCTCATCAGGAGCATCGGCCATAGTTTATGCAATGGGCATCACCCAGCACATAACAGGTACAGATGCTGTGAAGTCCCTTGCCAACCTTTCAATGGTCACAGGCAATATCGGCAGACCCGGGACAGGCGTGAATCCTCTGCGCGGCCAGAACAATGTCCAGGGCGCCTGCGATATGGGCTGCCTGCCGGGAAATTTCCCCGCTTACATGCAGGTTGCCAACGATGAGCACAGGGCTAAATTCGAGGCCGCCTGGGGCTGCACGCTTAATCCGAAACCAGGTCTTACGATCCCCAAGATTATAGATGGCGCCGATAAGGGAACAATCAAGGCGCTTATTATAATGGGTGAAAATCCCATGATGTCTGACCCTGATATTACACATGTAGAGCATGCGCTTGGAAAGCTTGACCTGCTTGTCGCCATGGATATCTTCTTGAATGAAACGACTGCACTTGCCGATGTTGTTCTTCCTAGCGCTTCATGGCCGGAAAAGGACGGGACCTTCACCAATACGGAAAGAAAGGTCCAGCGTGTGAGAAAAGCCGTTGCTGCGCCCGGTCTGGCGATTCCCGACTGGAAGGCTCTCGAGATGCTCGCCAATAAAATGGGAGCTTCATGGAGCTATACAGATGCCAATGCCATAATGGAAGAGATCAGGGGTGTAACCCCTTCGTACAAGGGTATAAGCTATCAGAGGCTTGAAAATACAGGTTTGCAGTGGCCATGTCCGAACGACGAACATCCAGGTACCCGGATCCTGCATTCCGCAGCATTCACACGGGGTAAAGGTCTTTTCACCGTGAATCATTATCTGCCACCTGCCGAGGTTACCGATAAACAATATCCTTTCATCCTGACAACCGGCCGCATCCTGCAACAGTACCATACAGCGACCATGACCCGGCGCTCAAAGGGGCTTGTTTCAAGAACACCCGATGCCTTTGTAGAGATAAACCCTGCTGATGCAAAAAAGCTTGGAATAGCTGCAGGCGACAAGATAGAAATAACTTCCCGCCGGGGAAAGATAACGGTCAATGCGGATTTAACGTCAAGCGTTGATAAGGGGGTTGTATTCGTCCCGTTCCATTATCATGAGGCCGCAGTCAACAAACTCACGAATGCAGCTATTGACCCTGTCGCCAATATTCCCGAGTACAAGGTATGTGCGGTAAACTTAAAAAGGGCCTCTGCTAAATAGTATTAATATTTGATCTACTTTGAATCAGGCATCTGCGGATGGCCGTTCAGGCTGTCCGCTGATGTCCGATACATTTTCCCGTAAGCTGCCAACATGCATTCTTTAAAATAGTAACGTTTACTGATCAGGACGGTTGATTCTGTTTTAACTCTATTGCATAATATACGCTTGACATCCCATAAGATGAATAGTATGAAAAAGCATACGATACATAATTGCATCTTGTGATGGGGGGTCTATGGCTTGTTTTGATATGAGGGGCGGGGGGATGTTGCCCCCGGTTTCTGGCGGTAGTTATCACCGATGTTTTATTAAAGTTCATGTCCTTATTTTAATTTTGGTTTTGCTGTTTGCAGGATGCAAACCTGTAGCGGTAATAACGGCAGACAGAGACTCCGGGGATGCTCCGCTTGTTGTAAATTTTGATGCATCAAAGAGCACTGATAAGGGGA
>CAYNVT010000136.1:0-11026 GCA_964400685.1 uncultured Bacteriovoracaceae bacterium
AACCTCTGCGCATTACCGGCAAGAATTATGCGATGTTTACGAGATATCCGTATGTAACCGACTATGTCCAACAAATCGTGAGCCAGAAATACGGGTCGGAAATATTCAATACCGGTATTACGATAAGGACATCCATCATACCTGAGCTGCAGGATGCTGCTGAACTGGCAGCCAAAAAAGGGGTCATTGAGCTTGAGATGCGCCAGGGAATATACCGCGGTCCCGTAAAGGGCCTGGATAAAAATCAGGTAGCGGAGATTATGGCCTTTCAGAAAAACCGCATTGAATGGGAAGGCATAATCAATTACGAGTTATACTATGGCGAAGTCCTTTCGATTTCGCCTCTGATCATCAATATAGGGACAAAGACCGTTGAGCTTACTCCAAAAGCCTATGATTGGATAACACCTGCAAAGAAATGGGATCCTTCAGTCATGCTCAAAACAGGTGATCTGGTCAGAATTCTCGGCACCGGAAAAGATTTTATTCTCTCCCAGGACCCGCTCATACAATCCGCACTTGTCGCCTTCGATTTGACGGGCAGCAAGCTTATCGCCATCGTAGGCGGGGTTGATTATGCAAAAAGCCAGTTCAACAGGGCCGTAAACGCCAAACGTCAGAGCGGCTCTTCGATCAAGCCGTTTATCTATGCTGCGGCAATCGATAAGGGATATACCACAACCACCATTATTATTGATGCCCCTGAAACGTTTAAAAAAGACGATCTGGATGAAGGCTATAATCCCCAGAACTATGAAAGAAAATACTATGGCGCGACTACACTTCGGACCGGCCTTGTCATGTCAAGGAATGTAGTTACGGTAAAGATTCTAAGAGATATCGGCATAGGCTATGCGCTTGATTATCTGAAAAAATTCGGGATGCAAGGGGCCTTCCCCAGGGACCTCTCTCTTGCCCTGGGGACCGGGGTTGTCACCCCGTATAATCTCACAAAAGGTTTTGCTGTTTTTGCAGAAAACGGCAGACCATTTGAACCGACGGTCATAGACAGCATCCTGGAAGCCAGCGGAATATCCATCTATACGGCACCGCAGACAGGTGCGGCGGTTTATACATCCTCAGGAATCGCGCCGCAGCAGCCGGCTGAACAAAAAACAGATTCTGGTTTTGAAGCACCTGAAAAAGAAAATCCCCCTGATGCTGCAACATCAGAAGAAGATAGGCCTCCTGCTGAAGAAGAGACCCTCGATTCGGAAGATGCCGCTGAAGTGCAGGCCTATAAAGAACCCGTTATCATTGAACCTCAGACCGCCTACATAATTACCAACATGCTCATTGACGCAGTCCAGTACGGTACAGCCACAAGAGTAAAGGCTCTGGGAAGACCCGTAGCCGGAAAAACAGGCACCAGCGATGACTTCAAAGACGCCTGGTTTATCGGCTATACACCGGATATCCTGTGCGGGGTCTGGGTCGGCTATGACGACATGCAGTCGCTGGGGGAGAAAGAGGCCGGAGGAAGAGCCGCTGCGCCGATATTCCTTGATTTCATGCGGGTGGCGGAACAGGGAAAACCCGCCGCAGGATTCAAGGTGCCTTATGGAATAGTCTTTGCCCAGATCAATCCGAAGACTGGTCTCGTTACCGCGAACCCCGTGCCCGGTTCAAGATTCGAATGCTATAAGGAAGGAACCCTGCCTAAAAAAGAAGAGGAAATCCCGGTAGCTGAAGACACCTTGATGAAGGAGGTTTTTTAGAATGAAAAAATGGCTTCTTCTTTTCCCGGCGATGTTTCTGTTCTTAACCGCTTATGCCGATGACATTACCCTTGTCAAACATGCCAGGAGATCTGCCCCCGCAAAAGAGGAAACGTCCTCTTATACGGTCAAGCCCAACGACACTTTATATAAAATCCTTGCCGGTTCGCTCGGGGCAAAGACAGAGGAAATGCCGTATCTTTACCATCAATTCAAACTGTTGAATCCCGGGATTAAGAATTTAAACATTCTCCAGCCCGACAAAAAGGTCGTCCTGCCGTCATTAAACAGAAAGAAAACTTCTTCTAAATCTATCGAAATGCAGGAGGTTGGCAAAGAATATTATACCATTAAGCAGGATGAGCATCTTATAAAGATTTTAAAAAGGGTTTACAAGCTCTCCGATGAGGATATCCAGAAGGAATATCTGAAAGCCATCTCCGAACTTAATCCTGATATAAAAAACCTCAACCATGTAGTACCAGGCCGGCGCGTGAAAATGCCCAAAAAACTTATTGATAAGTCTCCAGCTGACATAAAGCCTGCCTCAACCCTAAAACAACCAGCACCTGTTCAAATACAGGTAACAGCACCTCCGGCGCTGCCTGAATCAGCTGAAACAAAAGCACCGGCAGCTGCCGTTTTGCCGGAACCTGTTAAAAAGACCCCGCCGCCCGAGATAAAAGCTGATGCCTCTAAGCAAATCCCTGTCGAACAAAAGGCTTTTGACAGAACAGCACCCATAAAAGAAACAAAAATATCAAATCAAAAGGAATCCGGCCTCCCTAAACAAAACATTGCCCCTCTTACATCAATTCCGGTAAAGACTGCCGCAGACGATAAAATCGATATTGCCTCCGAAAACAGGGCAAAGGCCGGCAGGATAATCAAAAATTCTCTTATCCCGGCATTCAAGGAGATGGGTGCTGCAAGCAGGGAAGACGGGAAATATTACATGCCCATTTCAGGCGGCAATGTCTCAATCAATACGCAGGAAATCCCTGTTCTTGAACTCGATAATGGTAAAAAGATAATCATTGATTTCAATGGAAAACTCTCTCCAAAGGTGACCTCACTTATAGAAAAAACATTTCCCGAGTGCAGGATAATCAGTGAACCGGGGACAGAGCTTGAGACGGTAATGGATAAGGTTTTGAATGTTTCAGGATACTTTTCAATAAACAAGGACGGCGATCCTATAATCGTGGGTCTGGACGAAAAGGTCAAACTTTCCGGCAAGTGGATTGTCTACAAGGATTTTACCAGAAGCAATGTATATGTGATAAACATCTTAAACGACAACCAGATACGAACCCCTAAAACAATATCGGGATATGCCGGGCGCTTCGGTCTCGACATAATTGACATAGGGGGAAAAGAGTCCGGATCCGGATTTTTTACTAAAGACCCTAAAGAACTTAAGCATTCTTACAAGGCCCTTTTCGACACACTGGACGTAAAATATAAAAAGGACAAGGAAATAATTCTCCTGGAGGACAAGACTGTCATTGTCTCATATGCGGCCCCGATCCTTGCAGGAAAAATCATTATCACGCCAACACATGTGAATGACGATTTAAAAGAAATGCTCACTAAAAAAGGGTATAAAATATTTTATTCAAACACCGCCTCTTTATATGAAGTTATCGATGCGGTTGAAATTGAGCACAGCGGGCCTCCCTTAAAAATAAGTGTTGCAGACACGCGAACGGAACTTGAAGTGCCGGGGATAAGGGCAGGCAAAAATATAATTCTGGAAAAAAATATCGATAAAGACATCATAAAATATCTTACATCCACAGGAGCTCAGGTGCTGATATGGTAATAGGAATAGATCTTGGCGGAACCAATATTCATGCAGGCGTTGTAGACAACGATGGCAATATCCTTGATTACATTGCAAGACCCTATTCAAAAGGAGAGTGCGATGAAGTCATGGAGGCGGTTGTTGAAACAGTCCTTGCGCTCAAGAAGAAATATCCTGAAGTTAAAAGGGCAGGTCTTGTTTCTGCCGGCCAGGTAGACAGAAAGCGCGGCCTGCTGCTCTATCCTGTCAATATAAAGGGCCTCACCGAAGTTCCGGTCGTTGAAATCCTTCAGGAAAAAACCGGGCTGGTCTTATTCTGTGAAAATGATGCGGTTGGCGCCGCCCTGGCTGAAGGCTGGGTCGGGATGGCAGCTTCATCGTCAACCTTCATAACGGTGACGCTAGGCACTGGCGTCGGCACGGGAGCGGTTCTTCACAACAAAGTCGTTCACGGAGGCCTTAACCTGGGTTGCGAATGGGGCCATATTGCAATGGGATTTGACAGCGTCTACAAATGCGGCTGCGGAAACTCGGGCTGCATTGAAACATTCTGCTCGGCAACGGCCCTTGCCAAAATTGCAGCTTCTGACGGGCTTGATGTGAAATCAGCAAAGGATGTATGTATGCTGGCGTCTTCCGGCAATGCATCAGCCTTGAAGATCATGGAAAAATACTCGTCCTATCTGGGAATTGCATTATACAATTATACTATTATCCTGAATCCCGAAGTTATTATAATTGCCGGCGGTCTTTCAAGATCGTCCTCGCTTTTTCTGGGCAGGGCTGTGGAAAAGCTCAGAGATATGCTCAGCGCAAGACCTTATATGTTTCCCCCAAAAGGGGTTGTCTGCTCAACATTCCCGGATTATGCAGGTGTTCTGGGCGCAGCTTACCTTTGCATGGAAAAAGGCAGGATTGTTATCTGAAAAGAATTACTCGCCTTTAAACACGGGTTTCCGGCGTTCAAAAAAGGCTGCAAATCCTTCACGGGCGTCTGCGCTTCGGCCTGCTGTTTTAACGCCGTCCCGCTCTAATTTCAGGCCCTCGTTAAGCCCTCCATAATTCAGGCTGTCCATTGCTTTGAGCACACATGATACGGCTACGGGGGGCCTCTCGGCTATCAGCTCAGCCATATCCATCGCATCCTTCATTACATCAGCGGAAACTTTGTCGATAAGCCCGATTTCAAGGGCTTCGTCCGCACCAATTTTTTTGCTGAACAGAATAAGGTTGAGGGCCTTTGAACGTCCGAGCAGGTTTGTCATCCTGACCGTTCCGCCCCAACCCGGAATAATTCCAAGGTTAAGCTCGGTAAGTCCGATCAGGGCCTTGGGCTTATCCGACATGATGCGGAAATGACAGGCCAGTGCCAGTTCGCATCCGCCTCCAAGCGCAAAACCGTTTATTGCAGCAATGGTTGGTTTGGTCAATCTGTCGATTCTTGTCCATGTGCCCTGTCCGGTCTGGAGCGCAATGTCCGCCTTCCCTGCATCAGTTACATCAAATCCAGCACAAAAAGCCTTTTCGCCGGAACCGGTAAATATAATAACCCTTACATCTTTATCCTGCTCAAACTCGTCCAAAGCCTTGTTTATATCTTCCAGAGTGGCAACATTAATAGCATTGGCAGGTGGATGGTTGATGGTGAGAACACCTGCATGACCTTTTTTTTCAACAATGATATTTGCATATTCCATTGTTCCCTCCCATTACTTTTATGAAAGTATCTTGATAGAAAAAGCGAATTTACCGCGATTTTTAACCCTTAAAAACTGTATAAAAAATACATATACAAAAAACGACAGGAATTATTGGGGCAACTCTTTAATTGCCCCAATAATGTTGAATTAATATTTAATAGCGTCTGCCGCCGCCGCCACCGCCGCGATTTCCGCCGCCGCCGCCAAAACCTCGGCCGCCGCCGCCGCCGCTGCGAAAGCCTCCACGGTTGCCGCCGCCGCCTTCAGGACGGGGTTTTGCTTCATTAACTTTGAGTGCCCTTCCTTTCAACTCCTGTCCGTTAAGACCCGCAATCGCCTCCTGGGCCTCGGAACTGGAGGGCATCTCAACAAACCCGAAACCTTTCGACTGCTGCGAGTATTTATCTTTGATGATATTTGCTGATTCGACCTGTCCAAAAGCTCCAAATGCCTGTTTTAAATCTTCATCCGTTACCTGGTAAGCTAAGTTTCCTACATAAATCTTCAAATTATTTCTCCTAAATTCGTAATAGATGCCTTATACATCATTTGATATTGAATAACCAGCAATATGAAAAACGTCTTCAACTTTAGCGTTCACCAAAAGCCCGTTTTCATATATGATCAATTCTGCTAAAGGGGATGGCATTCAAACCCGAATCGGAGGTAACATAATGAAAATAGTCGAAGAAGCTGTCGCAAGAGGAGATAAAAATTTAACAGAATACGACTCCAAGCTGGTCCTGCAGGCATATTCTATTCCAGTAACAAAAGAACTGATTGCTAAAACAATCGATGAGGCCAAGACACATGCCGCTCAAATCGGATATCCGGTCGTACTGAAGGGCCATTCAAAAACCCTTGCCCATAAAACAGAGAAAAACATGATAGAGCTCAACATCGGTGACGATGGTGAACTCGCCAAGGCCTTCAAAGCCCTTGAAGAAAGGGGGCAGGGTGAACTCGAGGGTATCCTTGTACAGGAAATGGTAAAGGGTGAACGCGAGCTTGTTGCAGGTCTTGTCCGTGATCCGCAGTTCGGGCCGTGTGTCATGTTCGGTCTCGGCGGCATATTTACGGAAGTTCTGAAAGACGTCACATTCCGTGTTGCCCCGCTCGAAAAGAAAGATGCCCTTGAAATGATGGATGAGATAAAATCAAAGAAGCTTCTTGATGCATTCCGAGGCAAACCTGCAGTCAACAGGGATGTACTTGCATCGATACTCGTAAATCTGGGAAATATCGGCATTGAAAACGATGACATTGCAGAAATTGATATTAACCCTCTCATCATCAAAGGAGACACGCCGGTTGCCGTTGATGCCCTGGTGGTTCTGAAGAAAAAATAGAAATGCCTGTAATTCCAAAGAGGGCGCTGTTCATGGCGCCCATGGTTGATTTAAGCCATGAGCCCTACAGGGAACTTGTACGCAGTTTCGGGGGCTGTGACATTTTTTATTCCGAGATGCTTAATTCGCGGATGGTTCCCAATGAAAACCCTGATATATCGCCATATCTAAGATTTAAAAGAACGGATGACTTGATAATCCAGCTTATCGGTAACGACCCTGATAAAATCCGCCTGTCAACAGAAAGGGTTGATGGCTTTTCCCCCCGGGGAATCGACATGAATATGGGGTGCTATCTGAAAAAGATAACCTGCCACGGCTGGGGTGTGGCCATGATGAAGGATATCTATGGCGCTGAAAAGGTTATCTCCGCAGCCAGAAAAGCTACTATCAAGCATCTTTCTGTTAAAATAAGAATCGGCCAGAAGCATGACCTTTCATCCCTGCTCGAGTTCGGCAGGATGATTGAATCAGCCGGTGCGGATTTCGTGGTTCTACACGCACGCGCTGAATCGGACGGTTTAACCCGCCCTGCAAAATGGGAATACATCACTAAACTGAAATGCCAACTGAGAATTCCTGTAATCGGAAACGGCGATGTTCTGTCAGCATCTGAGGCTGTACGGATGTTTGATGAAACAGGTTGCGATGGTGTGATGATCGGCCGAGGTGCAATCATCAGGCCTTGGATATTCAGGGAAATCAGGGAACTCCTTTCTGAAAATACGATCTCAGACGCACCTTCCATCAAAGATGTCATGTTATATTTATGTGACGGTATCGAAGCCTGGTTCCCTGAGGAAACCGCCGCTAAACGCTTTAAAATGGCTTTGCCATGGCTTGCTCAAAACCTCAGGTTCGGTCATCATTTTATCAAGACGATAAAAGGGCCTGCTCTCAATGATATGCGAAAGCAGATAAATGAAGCATTTACGGCAGGCATGAGTTAATCTTTATTCTTTCTCTCATGTTTTGTCAGCCAATAAGCCGATAAAGTAAAGAGGGTTTGCCTTTATATAAAAACATTGGAGGTTTTCCATAATGAACCAGCTCGAATTAATGAAAACGCTTCATGTAAAATCTGATAAAAAAATTGTCCTGCTTGTAATGGACGGCCTAGGCGGCATTCCGAATAAAACGGGAAGAACCGAACTGGAGTCTGCATCAACACCTAACCTTGACGCACTGGCAAAGAAATCCATTCTCGGGCTTTCTACTGCGATTTCGCCGGGCGTAACACCGGGAAGCGGCCCGGCACACCTTGGCCTTTTCGGATATGATCCCCTTGAATACAAAATCGGCAGGGGAGTTCTCGAAGCCCTGGGAATCGGACTCACTTTAAAGCCCTCAAGTCTTGCGATAAGGGGCAATTTCTGCACAATTGACCTTTCAACCGGAATGATTACAGACCGGAGGGCAGGGCGGATACCCACCACGGAATGCGAGAGAGTTGTAGAAAAACTCTCCATAATAAAAAAAATGGAAGATGTGGATGTAATAATCAAACCTGTAAAAGACTACAGATTTGCCCTGGTCTTAGAGGGCGCCGGACTGGAAGAGGGTCTTACAGAAACCGACCCGCAGAAAGTGGGATTAAAACCGCTTACGGCAACAGCTCTTAACCCGGCCGCTGAAAAAAGCGCAAGACTGCTCAACGAGTGGCTTAACAGGGCATTTGAAATCCTAAAGGATGAACCCATGGCAAACGGGTGCACGCTTCGTGGCATTGCAAAAGATCCGGGATTGCCCGGCTTTAAAGAGGTTTATGGCCTGAATGCATGTGCTATAGCCACATACCCCATGTATAAAGGCCTGGCAAAGCTTGTAGGTATGAAGATAATTGACGGTTGTGATACCATCGAGGATGAGGTTGAGGCATTAATAAACAACTGGTCAAACCATGACTTTTTCTTTTTTCATGTCAAGAAAACCGATTCTGCCGGCGAAGACGGCAACTTTGATGCAAAGATAAAGGTCATAGAAAATACGGACAGGGTTCTGCCGGAGATTCTTGGTCTTAATCCGGACGTTATAATAGTAACCGGCGATCATTCAACTCCGGCCGAACTGAAATCTCATTCCTGGCATGAACTCCCCTTTCTCCTGAATTCGAATAACATTTTAACAGATGCCTGTACTTCTTTTGGCGAAAGAGCCTGTCAGGCCGGCGGCCTCGGCCACATAAGGCATATCGATATTATGCCGCTTGCAATGGCGCATGCTGAAAAACTGACAAAATACGGGGCATAATCAATGAAGATTGCAATACTCTCCGACACACACGATGATACCTCTGCGACCGGGAAAGCGCTGGAGATTGCAAAGTCGAGGGATTGCCGGTTGCTCATTCATGCGGGTGACTTGTGTTCACCCTTTGTTGCCAGGCTTATCCGGGAATCGGGTATTCCTGCGCACTGTGTTTTTGGCAATAATGACGGGGACAGAATACACCTTGCGCAGGTTATCGACATCAAACCGGCCCCAAGATACATCGAGGCCGAAGGAACGAGTATAGTTATTTTCCATGAACCGTTTATTAATGAATTTATTGACCCGGAGAGAGTGGATATTCTAATCTTCGGACATACGCACAAACTTACGATTGACGAGAGAACACCTATGAAGATAATCAATCCCGGAACTGTTTCGGGGGTATTGGTTAAGGTGAAATCTTTTATAATATTTGAAACCGAAACAGGAAAGGCGGAGGTCATTGAACTCTAAAAAAAGGATAGCGATAATATTTGGCGGGCAGTCTACCGAGCATGATGTATCAGTAATTTCTGCATCTTCTATCGCTAATGCACTGGATAAAAAACTTTTTGAACCGGTTTTTGTTGCTATTGACAAAAATGGCGGATGGCATCTCGGTCAAACGGCTTTTGATTTTCTGAAAACAGGGAAGATCGACGGACTTCACAGGGTTATTCTTTCAACAGATCCTGAAAAGAAAGGTTTTATATGCCTGCAAGACGGGAAACTTTTCCAGATCGATGTCATATTCCCAGTCCTTCACGGCCCAAGGGGGGAGGATGGGACTATTCAGGGCATGATGGACCTCGCCGGTTTTGCATATGTTGGCTGTGGAACTGCTGCTTCTGCAATTGCCATGGACAAGGACCTTACAAAGCGCATTCTTAAGCAGAAAGGCCTTCCTGTAGTTCACGGTATATGTGTTGCGCGGTATGAATGGAAAAATGAGCGCGAAAAAATACTCCGGGAAATTAAGGAATCAATTGAATTCCCGGTTTTCGTCAAACCGTCAACAATGGGTTCAAGTATAGGCATCGTTAAGGCAAAGATGCTTGATGACGCCGCTTCAGCTCTCGACAAAGGATTTACATATTCGAACAAAGTGCTTGTTGAACAGGCTGTAATCAACCCGCTTGAGATTGAAGTCGCTATTCTTGGAAATAATGACCCTTGTGCATCTGTTCCGGGACAGATTATACCGGCTGGTGAGTTTTATGATTTTAATGCCAAATATGTAGACGATTCGGCCCAACTTGTAATTCCCGCCAGAATTCCACTCCACTTATCTGATAAAGTGCAGTTACTGGCCAGAGAATCTTTTTTGGCCATAGGAGGAGCTGGACTAGCGCGTATTGATTTTTTAGTATCCGGAGATACGACATACATAAATGAGATCAATACTCTGCCGGGCTTCACAAGCATTTCCATGTACCCGAAACTTCTGGAAGCATCAGGTATACAATACTCCGATCTAATTACCAGATTGATAGAGCTTGCATTACTACGTTTTGAAGAAGAAACCGCCCTTACAAAAACGATTGTCCTCGAAAAGGCTCTTGGCGTTTAGATATCAGGGGCGTTTTTTCGCCCCTGATAATGGCTATTCTACCGGTTCATCCTCAACATAAAGGGTGAAATCCATTATTTTTTCATCGTCCTTGAGACTGATTGTTTTTACTCCCTGTGCAGACCTTCCGGTTGTCCTTATCTGTGATACGGGAACTCTTATGATCTGTCCGGATGAAGAAATAACAATCAGCTCGTCTGTTGCCCTGACAACCCTTACTCCAACTAGCGCGCCTGTTTTTTCAGTTATTTCCACCGTGAGAACGCCTTTGCCCGCTCTTGCCTGAACTGGGTATTTGGCCACCGATGTCTTTTTGCCGTAACCGTTTGCAGTCAGATTAATGACATACTCATCTTCTGCATGAACGACATCCATTCCCACAACGGTTTCATTTTCATCAAGCCTTATTGCCCTTACCCCCTGTGCCTGCCGGCCCATGACCCTTACATCGTCTTCAGGAAAGATGATTGCCTTACCTGCGCTCGATGCGACAACCACATTTGAACTGCCATAGGTAAGCCTTGCTGATATGACCTCATCTCCGGTATCGAGCGTGCAGGCAATTATGCCGGTTTTCTGTATGCTGCTGAAATCCTTAAGATTTACCCTCTTGCAATTAGCTTTGGCTGTCA
>CAYNVT010000137.1:0-11006 GCA_964400685.1 uncultured Bacteriovoracaceae bacterium
AATATAGTTAAAGTAAATGTTGATGAGAATCCGGTAATATCACGGGAATATTCAGTCAGAAGCATTCCGATGCTTATTCTTTTCGACAAAGGCGAGGTAAGGGAATCGATGCTGGGATCAAGGCCTAAAGAACAGCTTGCCGCAATGATTGAAAGGAATGTGACCTCATGAGCGAAGCGCTAATTTTCATAGGTATAATAGCACTCTGGGTTATCCTGCAGATGTTCATCCTTCCCAGGTTCGGCGTAAGGACCTGAATGAGCGACGCCTGTCAGGTTGACAGAAAGGAAGACAGAGAAAATAAAAAATGAATATCCAATAACCAATGTCCAACATCCAATGTCCGAGAATGAAGGGGAAGCATTTGTAGGCCATGTGACCTCACGCGGTGCGCCGGGTCAGGTGACCCGGCCTACATAAAAGAGTTGCCGTGCTTTTTCCTATCTCCTGTCTCCTCACATCTATCTCCTCACTAATTCATTTTGCCTATTGAAAGCCTCCATGTTCTATGTCTTCATCTATGATCATGGCCAAACTTGAAAAAATCGACAAAGACATATTAAGGCTTGCCCAGGGCGATCTGCCTGTGTGTGAAGAGCCTTTTGCCGCATGGGCCACAGAACTCGGGATTTCCCAGGATGAACTTATCAGCCGCTTGAAGAGGTTTAAAGAAAACGGCATTATCCGGGATTTCAAGGCGATTCTCAGGCATCAGAAGGCCGGCATCCTGGCAAATGCAATTGTGACATGGGCTGTGGAAGATAAAAGGGTGGAAGAGGCCGGTAAAGAGCTTTGTGGATATGAAGCCATAACCCACTGCTATGAACGCCCTGATTTCGGACAATACAATATCTTCACAATGATTCATGCGAAAACGAAAAAAGACCTTCAGGATATGGTGATGAGGATTTCAGAGGAAACCGGTCTCAGGGACTATAAAGTATTCTGGAGTAAACGGGAGTTCAAGAAGTCATCGATGCAGTATTTTTGAATCATCATACCCACCCCGAGATTTAAGTTTGTGCCTGCCTTAAATACATTCCGCCTTCGCAGGCATTGACCCGAGAAATATAAACATTAATATCTTTAATTATAGCTTGAGGCATAAAACGAATATTCATGAGGAGTTTGAACCGGGGATAGGGAGGAGTCGCAGAAATGAAATCCTGGCTTTCGGGTTTGCGTTTCCGTCTCATGGTGCTCGTTATTATCGCCATGGTGCCTGTAAGCCTGCTGATGTTTGCCCGCATAATAAATGACCGGAATGAAACAATCTCTGAAATCAAAAAGGAAGGATTGAAGACTGCTGAACTCACAGCATCAGGCGCCACCCGGATTGTGGAAGGTTGCAGACAGCTTCTCATATCTCTGGCTTATACGAAACCTTTCATAATGCAAAATGGACAGGAAGTAACCAGACTGCTCCGGAATATACAAGAAACAACGAAAGAATACCTGATGATAGGCATATGCGATCCAGAGGGACTTATTGTATCATCTTCTGTCCCGACAGACAAAAAAGTATACGTCAAGGACCGTGAATGGTTCAAAAGGATGCAGGCTTCAAGAGATTTCAGTGTCGGAGACTATCAGATAGGCAGGATAACGGGGAAACCAGGAATTACCTTTGGCTATCCTGTTATTACAGACGAGCCTGACAATAAACCTGCATCCTCGGTTTATGTAACGCTTAACAGGGAGGTGATAAACCTTCTGATTAACAGAATCATTCTCCCGGAAGACTGTCTGGTCAACCTGATTGACAGAAACGGCATAATCATAGCCAGAAATCCTGACGTTAAAGAGCTTCAGGGCAAACCAAGCATGGGATTCAAGGAATTCAGGCGCGCCGGTAAAAAGCAGGGCGAATATGTTGAAGCAGTAGGGACTGACGGTAATAAGAGGCTTTTTACATTTCAGTATGTCCCGGGGAGCGACAACGGATTGTATGTCGGGATCGGACTTTCTTTGGATCAGATATACGCGGATACCCGCAAAAAAATGATCACGGGTTTTATCTGGCTCGGCCTGGCAATGACTGCAGCATTTGCTTTTGTCTGGTTTATAACAGGCTTATCAATCATCAGACATGTCAGGGAACTTGTTAATGCGACCAACCAGCTTGCTGGCGGAAAATCAGAGACAAGGGTCGTACTGAAAGGCGGAACAAAAGAATTCAAGGAACTGGCCGTTTCATTTAATGAAATGGCCGGTTCTCTTGAAACATACAGCAAAAACATGGAGCAGATGGTTGCCATAAGGACTGCTGAGTTAGAGAAGGCTCATGAAAAACTATTGGAAAGTGAAGAACTGTTCAGGATATCTTTTGAAAACGCCAATGTCGGCAAATCACTTTTAAGGCCTGATGGAACATTCGCCAGGGTCAACAAGGCCCTGTGCGACCTTCTTGGCTATACACATGAAGAACTACAGACTATGCATTTCGCTGACATCACTCATCCGGACGAGATCGATTCAAACCGTAATGAGGTAAGCCGCCTAATATCAGGTGAAATCCCCAAAATACGCATGGAAAAAAGATATATCCACAAAAACGGACAGATTGTCTGGGTGGAACTCTCTTCTGTCCTGCTGCGCGACAAAGAAAACAAGCCGCTATATCTGATTACCCATATTATTGACATTACCGAGAGGAAATGGGCCGATTCAGAACTGCAGGAACGTGACGTAAGATTCAGGAAACTGTCTTCCCAGGTTCCGGGTATGATATTTGAGTTTTTGAAGAAGCCTGACGGAACCTATTGCGTGCCTTTCACGACTGAAGCCATCAAGGACATCTTCGGCTGTTCGCCGAAGGATGTACGCAACGATTTTTCTCCAATAGCAAAAGTTATATTGCCTGATGACATGAGTAAAGTAATCGGCTCAATTGAATATTCAGCCGAACACATGACTCCCTGGCTATGCGAATTTCGTATTCAGATTCCGGACAAACCTCTCAGATGGATTCTTGGCCAGTCAAAACCTGAAAAACTTTCTGACGGCAGTGTATACTGGTACGGATTCTCCACGGATATAACCGAGCGGAAACTCTCTGAAGATGCACTGTTCGCCTCGGAAGAACGCTTCCGCATTGCTGCCGGTAGCGCCAGCGATCTGATCTGGGAATGGAACATTCCGGATGGAAGCCTGCAATGGTTTGGAGCAGTCGATGACATGCTCGGTTATGAACAGAGCGAATTCCCGAGGACTATAGAGGCATGGGAGCAGAGTATCCATCCTGATGACAGGGATCGTGTAAAGACGAGCCTCAACCTGCACATTGAAAAAGGCACCCCCTATAATGAGGAATACCGTATCCGGCATAAGGACGGGACATATGGAATATGGTCGGACAGGGGAGACTCGGTAAGGGATGCTAAAGGAATACCCGTAAAAATGATCGGCACCAGCACGGACATTACCAGACTCAGACAAGATGAAGAAGCCCTTAAGAT
Organism: uncultured Bacteriovoracaceae bacterium; assembly: GCA_964400685.1. Classification (GTDB taxonomy): domain Bacteria; phylum Desulfobacterota; class Desulfomonilia; order UBA1062; family UBA1062; genus DATCTV01. Next base: position 3,459 of record CAYNVT010000137.1, read on the forward strand.
TTCCGAAGAAAACTACCGGACAATATTCGATACTGCTAACGATGCCATCTTTCTTCATGATCTGAAAGACGGCAGCATCCTGGATGTCAACAGAAGAATGTGCGAGATGTATTCCTATACCCGCGAGGAAGCATTGAAGCTTGATATCGAGGCCATCAGCGAAGGACATCCCCCCTACTCACAGAAGGATGCCGCAGATAAAATCCGGGAAGCTCAAGTTGAAGGTCCGCAGCTCTTTGAGTGGAGGGCAAAAGATAAATACGGGAATATATTCTGGGTAGAAGTCAACCTCAAGCTTAGCTTGATCGGCGGCAAAGAAGTCGTAATGGCCATTGTTCGAGACATTACGGAAAGAAAGAAAAGCGAAGAAGAAAGGCTTTATCTCGAGAAGCAGCTTCATCAGGCACAGAAACTGGAAAGCCTGGGCGTGCTTGCCGGAGGGATCGCTCATGACTTCAACAACATACTTATGGCTATACTCGGCAATTCCGAACTGGGTCTCATGAATGTACCTGACGGTTCTCCGCTTCGCCCCAGGTTCGAGGCGATAAACAAGGCATCGCTGAGGGCCTCTGAAATATGCAAACAGATGCTTGCATATTCAGGCAAGGGCCGTTTCATGATTCAAACATTAAACCTTACCGAAATTATACGGGAAATGATGCCGATGCTTGAGGTCTCTGTCAGCAAGAATGCACTACTTGATTACAGCCTTGCAGATGGTCTTCCCCTTATCGAAGCGGACAGGTCACAGATTCAGCAGATAATCATGAACCTTGTCATCAATGCATCCGAGGCTATCGGCGAAAGAAGCGGCGTAATAAATATTTCGACCGGGTTTACCGAAATCGACAGAGAATACCTGGATGAAGCTCAACTGGAAAAAGACCTGAAAGAAGGCAGCTATGTTTATCTTGAAATCGCGGATACTGGCTGCGGAATCGAAAGCACAACGTTATCCAGAATATTTGATCCGTTCTTCTCGACAAAGTTTACAGGCAGGGGCCTGGGACTGCCTGCCGTACACGGAATTATCCGCGGCCACAAAGGGGGCATAAAAGTCATCAGCGAGCCGGGTAAGGGCACAATATTCAGGGTGCTGCTGCCGGCAGTCTCGTATAAGGCCGAACAGGCGCCTGCTGTTAAGAGGAAAGAAAAAACCTTTACAGGAAGCGGGACTATACTTCTTGTTGATGATGAAGAATCGATAAGGTCTCTTGGCCGCGTCATGCTCGAGCGTATGGGCTTCAGTGTGTATTCAGCGGCTGACGGCAGGGAAGCCGTTGATATATTCCGCAAGAACAGGGACCGGATAATCTGCGTCCTGCTTGACCTCACAATGCCGAACATGGGCGGTGAGGAGACATTCAGGGAACTGCGCATTATAAGGCCCGACATCCCGATTATCATAAGCAGCGGATACAATGAAGATGAGGTTAAGGGCCGCTTTACCGGAATGAATCTGTCCGGCTTCATCCAGAAACCATACCACATGAATACCCTGATGGAGGCATTGAAAAAGGTGATAGATGGGTAATCCGACCGCCCTGACTGATAAGTCATTCTCGAAATTCAAGTACATCCTCCTGGCAATATATGTGCTGGTGCTGCTCGGCATAAGTCTTTCCGGCTGGCTTTATATGAAAAAACAGGTGGCTGACGAGACAGCCAGGATAAACCATAATCTGAACGCAATCGCCGAGCTCAAGGTTCAGCAGATATTGAACTGGCGAAATGAGCGGCTGGGGGACGCAAATACGGTATTCAACTCCAAGTCAATCGCCAAGACAGTAAAAACTTACTTATCAGATCCCCACTCACCTCAGGCTCAGGAGGACATGCTTGACTGGATGTCAGGCATGCAGAAAAGCTATAACTATAAGGCCATTACTCTATATGACACGAAACTGAGGCCTCTCATATCAGTTCCGTCAATCCCCGGTACAGAAGATGAATCTTTTACTAGCATCAAATCTAAGGTCTTGAGCTCAGATAAGATATTGATATTCGATCTTTACCAGGAAAAGTCGGGGGTAATAGCAATTGATCTTACAGTGCCTGTTTATCCGCCTGATTTGAGACCGTCCACCGGTGATGCCTCACCGATAGCTTTCATAATCTTCGAGATTGATCCATACCTTTTTTTGTATCCTCTCATTCAGAAATGGCCGACACCCAGCAAAACCGCTGAAACGCTTCTTGTGGAAAAAAAGGGAGACAAGGTACTGTATCTGAACGAACTCAGACATGCAAAAGGGACAGCACTTAAGCTTGAAAAGCAGCTCAATGATCCGAACCTGCCTGCAGCCATTGCCCTGAGAGGAAGAGAGGGAACCTTTGAAGGCATCGACTACCGGGGCGTTTCTGTAATCGCTGCCTCAGATTCAATCCCCGGAACCGCCTGGACGATAATTGCAAAAATGGATAAGACTGAGATTTATAAACCGCTTTACGACAGGCTTTATGTAACAGGCCTGGCAATCGTTTTGATACTGATTGCATCCATGCTGGGAATAGGCGGAATCTGGTGGCGGTACAATTCGAAAGTACTTGAAAGAGACATCGAAGCGCGCAGACAATCAGAGACAGTGCTGCGTGAATCCGAGGAGAAGTTTCATCTGCTTGCAGATTTTACCCATGACTGGGATTACTGGATTGATAAAGATAACCGCTTTGTTTATTCATCCCCATCTTGTGAACAGCTAACGGGATATACGCCGGAAGAATTTGTCAATAAACCTGAATTGCTGATCGATATCGTCCACAAAGATGACCGGGAAAAGGTCGTGTCACACATAAATGATTTTCATGCCTCGGATGAGTTGAGCCAGTCCGAGTTCAGAATTCTGCATAAGGACGGTTCAGTCAGGTGGATCGACCATGTCTGCAAACCAATATTCAATTCGGTATCCATAAATATCGGCAGACGGGCCAGCAATCGTGACATAACAGAGCGCAAGAAATCGGAAGCCCTGCTTCAGCGCGAGCGCGAACTGTACATTGACCTGGTAAATACCCAGCCTGCCGGGATATACCGGCTGAGAGTATTCCCCAAGGAGGCACGGAACGTTTCGGACAATCCTCATTATGTCATTGAGATGGTTAACAACAGGTTCTATGAAATTCTAGGCATAGAAAAAGAGATATTCAAAATAAATCCCGGCATTATCAATGAGATGATCCATACCGAGGATAAAAACGGATTCACGGCAAAGCGTATTGAAGCAAATACGAACCTGATCCCCTTTTCATGGGAAGGGCGGATGAATACGAATGCCGGAATCAAATGGGTACATTACGAATCAATCCCTCGGCCAGAGGAAAACGGTGATGTGCTCTGGACAGGAGTTATCTATGACATTACCGAAAGGAGACTGCAGGAAGAAGAGCGCCGGAAGATCGAGGAAGGTCTTCAGCAGACCCAGAGGCTAGAGAGTCTTGGCGTGCTTGCAGGCGGTATCGCACATGACTTCAACAATATTCTGACAGCTATCCTTGGCAATGCGGAGCTTGCTCTTCTGGACCTTTCAGATTTGTCTCCGGCAAGAGCCAGGATCGAGTCTATCAACAAGGCCTCACTCAGAGCAGCCGACCTTTGCAGGCAGATGCTTGCGTATTCGGGGAAGGGCAGATTCGTAATAAAGGCTGTCGACCTCTCTGAAATAGTTGAGGAAATGAGCCGCATGCTTGAGGTTTCCGTATCGAAAAAGGCCATTTTGAATTTCAAACTGGCAAAAGGATTGCCTTCAATACATGCCGATGTTTCACAGATTCAGCAGGTCATCATGAACCTCATAATCAACGCTTCCGAAGCCATTGGCGAAAACAGCGGCGCAATCTATATTGAAACGGGCCTTATCGAATGCAACAGGGAATATCTGCACAAGTCTCAACTGCCAAGCGAACTCAAAGAAGGGTATTATGTATACCTTGAAGTGGCGGATACCGGCTGCGGAATGGATAAGACAACAATATCGAAGATTTTCGACCCGTTCTTCTCGACAAAATTTACAGGCAGGGGCCTTGGTCTGTCAGCAGTTCAGGGAATAGTCAGAGGCCATAAAGGCGCCATGAAGATTTACAGCGAGCCCGGCAAAGGGACAACGTTTAAGGTGCTGTTCCCTATAACCGAATCTTCACCCGAGTCTGTCTTTACTGTGCAAAAGGAAGAAGATAAGACTTGGAAAAGCAGCGGCACAGTTTTGCTTGTGGATGACGAGGAATCAATAAGGGCTCTCGGGAGGCTTCTTCTTGAACGTATGGGTTTTGATGTCATGCTTGCATCTGACGGGAAGGATGCACTTGAAATTTTTACCACTCACAAAGATAAAATTCGCTGTATCATTCTTGACCTGACAATGCCTCATATGGATGGAGAGCAGACATTCCGTGAATTGCGCTTAATCGACCCCGAAATACCGGTAATCATGAGCAGCGGCTATAATGAACAGGACGTTGTCCACCGCTTTCTGGGCAAAGGCCTTTCCGGTTTTATCCAGAAGCCCTACCGCATCAGTACCCTGTCGGAAACATTGAGGAAAGTGCTTCAATAAAGGGAGAGGGAATTTGTTGTCCGTGTGACCCCACACGGCGAGGACAACGCCGGGTCAGGGTAGAGAGATTTTGTTTGTAGGCCGTGTGACCACACACGGCGGAACCGCGCCGGGTCAGGTGACCCGGCCTACAGATTAAGAACAAAGGAACCAGATAAGTGAGGTCTTTATGAAAAAACCGATCAAGAGCACCGGAACGAAGATTCAGAAGGCCGACAATCTTAGAAAGATGGCTGAAGATATTGCACGTGAAAAGGCCGCTCTATCGTCTGAAGAACTGAAAGCGATGCCGCCCGAAGATTTACTGAAGACAATCCATGAACTGCAGGTATCGCAAATCGAGCTTAAGATGAAGAACGAAGAATTGAAACGGGCGCAAGCCGAACTGAATTCTGAAAGGTCTCGCTATTTTGACCTCTACAATCTGTCACCGGTGGGTTATTTGACAATCAGTGAAAAGGGTTTGATCCTTCAATCAAACCTTAAAGCCGCCACAATGCTGGGATTAACACATGGAACACTTTCCAGGAAACCGATCACCCGGTTTATCCTGAAAGAAGACCATGACGTCTACAATCTGCACAGCAAAGAGCTCTTTCAAACCGGCGAACCCCAGACGTGCGAACTCAGGCTCTTAAAGATGGACGGAACAGCATTCTGGGCGCATCTGGAAGTGAGCCTGGCACGGGATGATGGCGGGACAGGTGTATGCCATATTGCGTTGAACGATATAAATATACGCAAGCAGCAGGAGAATGAACTGCTTAAAGCAAACGAGCGCCTGTCTTTTGCCCAGCTCTCAGCAGGTGCAGGAGTCTGGGACTGGGATATGACAACCGGAAATCTTAACTGTTCACCGGAAATATTCCGCCTTTTCGGTCTGGATCAGGTTCAGGCCGGGGCTTCATTCGAGACCTGGCGCAACATGCTGCACCCGGACGATATCCATGCTGCGGAGGCACGGATCAATGAAGCCATTCGAGTTAAAAAACCGCTTTACAACGAATACCGGATCATCCTGCCCAAGGGCGATGTGCGCTGGATAAGCATATATGGGAATACAACATATGACAAAGAGGGCAAACCTCTGCTCATGTCCGGCATATGCATCGACATCACCGGGCGGAAAGAGGTAGAGCTGAAACTCCAGGAAACCCAGAGCACTTTCAAGGAGTTATTCGATACTGTTCCCAGCGGGGTTGCCATTTATGAAGTAAGAAATGACGGATTCTTTGGCAAAGACTACATCATCAAAGATTTTAACAGGATGAGCCTAGAGATAGAAGGCCTCAAAAAGGAGGACGTGATAGGCAAAAGTCTCTATGACCTGCGCCCCAATATCGATCAATACGGCCTTATTCCCGTATTCAGGAAAGTCTGGAAAACCGGTATCCCGGATTATTATCCGGAAAAGATCTACATCGACGAGAAATTCGCAAACTATTACGAGAACAGAGTCTTCAGGCTGCCTGATGGTGATATCGTTGCTATATATAATGACATTACTGAAAGAAAGCGTGCAGAAGAGGCGCTGCATGTCAGCGAAGAACGTTTCCGCCTTCTTTCTGAGGCAGCTTTTGAAGCCATTGTCATTCACGAGGATGGTGTCCTCCTCAATGCGAACGACCAGTATTTCAAAATGTTCGGGTATGAACCGGATGAAGCGATCGGGAAACAGATGATGCCCCTGACTATTGCCCCTGAAGCCCTGGAGTTCGTTAAAGAACAAATAGCCCTGGATAACCTGGGACCTTATGAATCAATCGGGCTCAGAAAAGACGGTACAAGGTTCCCGATGGAGCTGCGCGCTCGGAAGATGGAATACAGGGGACGCATTGCCAGGTTTGGAACCATCATTGACCTTACAGGCCGCAAGAAAATTGAGGAGGCCCTTCGTAAGAGTGAGGCAGAGTTCCGGGCCATTCTCGATGCGACACCTTTCCCTGTTGCACTGGTCGATACTCATGATGATAAAATTGATTTCTGGAGCAGCAGCGCCCAAACACTTTTCGGACATACTGCTCCCACAGCACATGAGTGGTATCAAATTGCGTACCCGAATCCCGATTATCAGCGCGAGGTGATTGGCCGGTGGAAGTCTTTTCTGGAAACAGCCCGTGAGTCTCGTCAGACTGTCAATACCGGCGAATACAGGGTTACATGCAGCAATGGTTCGATACGAATTTGCGAACTTTATGCCACTTTTCTTAAAGACAGGCTTATTGTCACGTTCAATGACATCACCGAGCGCAAGAAGGCGGAAGAGAGTTTGAGGGAGAGCGAGGAGAAATACCGCGAACTTGTCAAATACGCACCAGCTGGAATATACGAGGTCGATCTCGAGACCAACCGGATTATCAGCGTGAACGATATCATCTGTGAATACACCGGATACACAAGAGATGAACTTTTCAACATGGATTTTTTCAGCTTCTTCTCAAAAGAGAGCCAGGAGCTGATGTTTGAGCGCCTTGAGCATCTTATGGCCGGTAAAGAACCAGAGAATGAGGTCATATACTGCTTCAAATCAAAAAAGGGAAACGATCTGTGGGGTATTTTCAGTACCCGGTATATTTATGATGCAGGGAAATTAAAGGGTGCGACAGGTGTTATATATAATATTACGGAGCGCATACTGGCTGAACAGGAGCTCCGCCGGGCGAACGTGTTCCTGGATTCTATTGTGGAAAACATCCCGGACATGATCTTTATTAAGGATGCCAGAGACCTGCGATTTGTACGTTTGAACAGGGCGGGAGAGGAACTTCTTGGTTATTCAAAAAGCGAACTGCTCGGAAAGAGCGATTATGATTATTTTACAAGGGAGCAGGCAAATCACTTTACGGAAAAGGACCGCGAGGTTCTTCGGGATAAGAAGGTTCTGGATATACCGGAAGAAAAAGTGCAGACCCTCAAAATGGGGGAGCGTATTCTGCATACGAAGAAGGTCCCTCTACTGGATGCGAATGGAGAACCCGAATTCCTGCTGGGAATT
>CAYNVT010000138.1:0-10684 GCA_964400685.1 uncultured Bacteriovoracaceae bacterium
TATCCACTGCTCAGGTATCGTTGTCAGCCTGCGGCAGTTGTGGTCAATAATGAAATCGGATGGGATCGTAGTTGCATTCCACCTGGCATAAAGTATCACATTGGCTAAGCCCATTGTGAAAATCTGCCCGGGTGTATAGGATGTTCCTGCCCCGTTCGCCTGTACGCTCCAGCCGGTAAATGTGTAGCCGGTTTTAACGAGGCCACCTGTATTGCCAAGTACTGTTACACTAGCACCCTGTTCATATGCGGTAGTATCTACGGGGACGCTTCCGCCGGTGTTGCCGTTGCCGGAATAGGTCACTGTCCAGGTCGGATTTGCAGTCCACCTGGCATAGAGCGTTACACCCGCTGAGCCCATTATGAAAATCTGTCCCTGTGTATAGGATGTTCCGGCCCCGTTTGCCTGAGTGCTCCAGCCTGTAAATGTATAACCGGTTCTGATAAGGTTATTAGTATTTCCGAGCACAGTTACGCTCTGTCCCTGTTCGTAGCCGGTCGTATCAACAGGTACGCTGCCGCCGGTGTTGCCGTTGCCTGAATAGGTCACAGTCCAGGTCGGATTTGCAGTCCACCTGGCATAGAGTGTTACATCGGCTGAGCCCATTATGAAAATCTGTCCCGGTGTATAGGATGTTCCGGCCCCGTTCGCCTGCAGACACCATCCAATAAAATTATAGCCTGATTTAACAAGATTATTAGTATTTCCGAGTACAGTTACGCTCTGCCCCTGTTCATATGCGGTCGTATCTAAGGGGACGCTGCCATCCGTATTGCCATTGCCCGCATAGGTTACGGTAAACTTTGCAGTCTCATAAGCAACTGTTTCATTGCCGCCGCCGCCCCCGCAGCCTGTTGAAAGTGTTAAGACGGCGAGAATTGCAACAGGTAATATGATCTTTAAACCCAGTTTATTATTCATCGTACTGCTCCCGTTCGTAATGCTGCAAGGTTAGATAGCAACTCACATATTATAATGATATTGTGGCGTCAATGCTATAATAAGGATGATGAAATTTAAATCTGTCATGCCGGACTATGATTTTTTGGGTTTATGAATATTGTACGGTCAGTGGTTTAATCTTTTCTGATGGATTGACGATACGAATTAAGAAACATTCTTGAAAGATAATGGAAACAAAGGGAATTGCTGCATGTATTTTTTTATACATCCGGGGAGAATCAAGAACTTTGGAAAAAGGAAGGTATAACGGTTGGGCATAGCATCTGATATCGCAATAATCATAGTGGCCGCCCTGATAGGAGGGGCTATCGCCCAGAGGCTTAAGCAGCCGCTCATACTGGGATACATATTTGCCGGTATTCTGGTAGGACCTTATACCGGCGGGATTACGCTGTCCGATGTCAAGAGCATTGAACTGCTGTCCGAAATAGGGGTGGCACTGCTGCTCTTTGCACTTGGACTTGAATTTTCATTCAAGGAGCTGAAGCCTGTCAGGAAGGTCGCTCTTTTCGGCACGCCGCTGCAGATGATACTGACAATCGTCTACGGATTCGGCGTGGCAAAGATAATGGGCTGGGATAATGTATCCGCATTGTGGGCCGGTGCCGTTCTCTCTCTGTCGAGCACGATGGTGATGCTCAAGACCCTTATGAACAGGGGGCTATTCGGGACCCTTTCCAGCAGGGTAATGATAGGCATGCTCATTGTCCAGGACCTGGCCGTTATTCCCTTGATGATAATCCTGCCGCAGTTAAGCGGAGCATCTCTCGATCTGCCGGCAGTCGGCCTTTCCGTATTGAAGGCGCTCCTTTTTCTGGGGTTGATGATAGTTGTCGGGACCCGGCTTATTCCGAAGCTGATGTCATGGATAGTGAAATGGAATTCGCGTGAGCTGTTTCTGCTCTCGGTAACTGCTACAGGCCTGGGTGTGGGCTACGGGACGTACCTGTTCGGGCTGTCATTTTCTTTCGGTGCGTTCGCGGCGGGTCTTGTCCTGAGCGAATCGGAATACAGCCATCAGGCCTTGAGCGATATCATACCCTTGAGAGATATCTTCGGGCTGATATTCTTCGTATCCGTAGGCATGCTGATAGACCCGAGGATTTTCATCAATAACTACATGGAAATAATCCTGACCATTCTGCTTATAATCATAGGCAAAGGCTTGATATTAGGCTCAGTTGTTAGTCTGTTCGGATATGGCAACGTCATTCCAATAGCAGTGGGACTTGGGCTCTTCCAGATAGGAGAGTTTGCATTCGTACTTGCCGGTGTAGGACAGGATGCCGGTTTTTTGAGTAACAGGCATTATGACACCATACTTGCCGTGACCGTCGCCACAATGATACTTACCCCGTTCATTTCAGGCCTCACAGCGCCGCTTTACAGGCTTAAAAAGAAATATTTCAGACATGAGGTTCTAAGGACGGTCAATATTGATAACGATGAGTTGAAAAAGCATGTCGTGATTGCGGGAGCGGGAAGGACTGGGACCTATGTTTCTCAGGTGCTGAAAGCGCTTGAAATACCATTTGTAATTATTGAGATAGATTCAAGGCATTATGAGAGCTTCAAGCAGTCCGGCATACAAATGGTGTTTGGCGATGCCAGCCAGTCCGTCGTACTGAAGGCTGCGGGGATTGAAAAAGCCAGCCTGCTTATTATCACCACACCGCTTATGGCCGTGACCAGAATGGTGGCCGAACAAGCCAGAAGCCTTAACGCCGGTATCCATATTGTCGCAAGGGCCGAGGGCATTGACGATATGAACCTGCTCTGCAGTCTCGGTGTTAACGAAATCATCCAGCCAGAACTCGAGGCAGGCCTGGAGATCACACGCCAGGCGCTCATCTCGCTTAGAATCCCTCCCGCCAAGATCATGAAATATACCGATGAAGTGAGGAAAGGTCTTTATTCGCCGGTATGCTACGTCAATACGGAGCACCAGACTCTCCTGCATCTCAAGAACGCAACGAGCAATCTTGAACTCGAATGGATAGAGATCCCCGAAAAGAGCAGTATAAACGGCAAAAGCATTTCCGAGCTTAACATCAGAAGCGTCACGGGAGTCACAATAGTAGGCATAGACCGCATGCAGGAGGTGATTTCAAATCCCCCGGGGTACTTCATTTTCCTTCCGGGAGACAGGATAGGCATCATGGGAGATGCCGAGCAGATAGAGAAATTCAGGGAACTGGCGATGGCACCGGGATTACAAAGCGAGGTATGAATGGGGGCTTCAAGGCTTGCAGCGGCATTTTTATGCTTACTCCTTTCAGCGGGTATGACGCTCACTGCATGCGGGACTATGAAAAACGGCCGCAGGTGGGGTCAGGATGCGACCATCTGGCCGGGTTTTAAAAGGCTCGGGGAATCAGCATCGAAAGCGGCGCTTTCACCCGGGACCTGGGCGCCTCTTGCCGGTGCGCTTGCGCTTCAGATCGGCGACGCTGACGGCAGGATATCAGAATGGGCGTCGGAGAACACACCGATCTTCGGTTCTCAAAACGCAGCTGAGGATGCAAGTGACTATTTCCGGGGAGCGACGAGAGTGGCATATTTTACAACCGTGGCTCTCACACCGGACGGCAGTGATCCTGCATGCTGGACAATTGACAAACTGAAAGGCCTGGCAGTGGGGCTTGCGGCGATTAGCGTGACCGGATATGCGACTGATCTTCTCAAGGACGCGACAGGCCGCATGCGGCCCAACGATTCAGACGACAAGAGCTTCCCTTCAGCCCATGCATCAAAGGCTTCTGTCCAGGCCGTGCTCGCAGCACGAAATATCGACGCCATGAATATTGACAAAAGCGCCAGGACAGGGCTTAAAGCCGCATGCTATTCATTCGCCGCCATTACAGGGTGGGCCAGGGTCGAAGCGGATATGCATTACCCGTCTGACGTTCTAGCCGGTTTAGCCCTTGGGTATTTTCTCGGGGCGTTTTTTTATGATGCATTCCTGGGGATCAGAGGACCGGAGATGCCTTTGATTACACTGGAGCCGATCGATAAAAGGGGCTTAAATGCCAGGCTGAAATATGTTTTCTGATAAAGCTGCAATCCGAGGCTTGATGTAAGGTTCTTCATCAGTATTTACGATAATACAGGTAAAGGAGATATCGTTATGGTCAGCGCAATAGTTCTAATAAATACCGAGCGGAACAGAATAAACGAGGTGGCCGAGAAGCTGGTTCAAATTAACGGGATCACCGAGGTGTATTCCGTTGCAGGAGAATATGACCTTGTTGCGATAGTCAGGGTCGTAGACAATCAATCAATGGCCGATGTCGTTACAGGGAATATGTCAAAAGTGGAAGGTATCACAAAAACAAGGACAATGATCGCATTCACTGTACTTTCCAAGCATGATCTCGAAAGAATGTTCTCGATTGGGGCATGATGATAAGAGAGAGATTTTCAAGACATAAAAACGACAGGGAGGTTGGAGATGATTAAACATTTGCAGATTCTTCTGTTTGCTGCGTCTGTGGTACTTTCATGCGGTACTGCGCTTCAAGCCGGGGAGCAGCTTTTTGCCGACCTCGGTGACTTCAGGCTTGAAAGCGGCGAAGTCATTAAAGACTGCAGGCTTGCCTACCGCACAATGGGCAGCATGAACAAAAATAAATCGAATATTGTGCTGATGACTACATGGCTTTCCGGCACCTCACAGGAGCTTGTCGATATGGGTTTTATAGGAGACGGCAGGATGCTGGATACGAGAAAATATTATGTGATCGCGATCGATGCCCTGGGAAACGGAGTCTCTTCATCGCCGTCGAACAGTACGATGCAGCCCTATGATGCATTCCCTCTGTTCAGCATAAGGGATATGGTTGATTCCCAGCATATGCTTCTTACGAAATATCTCAAAATAAATCACGTTTATGCAGTTGCCGGAATTTCGATGGGCGGTATGCAGACCTTTCAGTGGATGGTTTCATATCCAGGCTTTATGGACAGGGCCGTTTCGATTGAAGGTACGCCCTGGCTTACTTCGTATGACATGCTTGCATGGCACGCGGAGCTGAGCGTTATTGACGCTGCACAAAACTGTGGCATGTCTCATGCGGATGTCATGAAGACTATAATGCCGATCCACGAGCTTATGGTATGGACGCCGGTCTTCCGCGCCGGGAATACGAAACCCGCGGATTTGCCCGGATTCATAGCGGCCGTCGAGAAGGAATTTATTAAATACAATGACCTTAACTGGGAGTGGCAGTTAAGGGCGATACTCAGGCATGATATCCTGAAGGCTTTTGATGGTTCTACGGAAAAGGCCGCCGCCGCCGTGAAGGCCAGGTCCATGATTATTACCTCAAGACAGGATATGGCAGTATATCCGGGTCCGTCCATAGCATTTGCGGCAATGATAAACGCTGAAGCGCCACAGCTTACCGGCGACTGCGGACATTTCGAGTTCCTTTGCGAAACCGCCAAACTCGACAGCCTTGTGAACGGCTTCCTGTCAAAGCCGTGATTCATAAATCAACCATTAATAAAGCTTCATTTACGATATTCCGAAACAATGGATATCGCAGAGGCGAATAGAAATTTAAGGAGATTTTATTATGAAGAAAAGCAGATTGCATTCATCGAAGATCAACGTTGTTCTTTTGATTGCAGCGGCTGGCCTTTTTTTCTTTGCAGGATGCTCATCGTCGTCAGGGAACAGCGAAAAACCGTATGCCATTTCTCTTTCATATCCCCAGAACAATCAGACAGAACTGCCCGTGGTTATTACATTCGAATGGACGGTTTCGGAGACTGCATCGGCAAATATAGTCTATGACCTCTACCTGTCGACCGATTCTGAATTCAGGAGCAGAACCATATACACCACAGCTCAGCTTTACCAGCAGGTGAGCGGGTTTACTCCGGGCCAGGGATACTACTGGAAAGTTATGGCCAGAAATGCCCTGTCACAGGCGGTAGTTGCGTCGAGCGGGACGTTCGCTTTCACCATCGCCGAATCCTCAGGCTGGCAGCAGCTGGGACAGACATTCGGGGACGATGTGACGCTCAAGGAAGTATGCGTTTTCAAGTCGAATGTTTATGCCGGGGACGAGCAGAGCGGTACAGGCCTCTGGAAATATGATTCCGGCCTGAACAAATGGAGCGCCATAGCCCTTTCGGGCAGGAACATAGACTCGATCATCAACATCGAAGACAGCAGGCAATATGTAGGCCTTTTAAGAGATGATGATGAGGAAGGACAAGGGGGCCTTTACTACAGCGAAGACGGTGAAAATTATACCAAAACGGAACTCAGCGACAACGATTCGGTTCCGGCTGTAATCGAATTCGATTCCAGATATTATGCAGGCACTTCGAGCGGCCTGTATGTTTCTTCAGACGGGATTACCGGATGGACACAGGTAGAAAGGGAAGGTTCGGTGGAAGGCGGGGTTTCCATCGACTGGCTGTATGTCTACGCCAGCGAATTGTATGCATGCGGAATGGCGATCGATGAGGATATGCAGATTACCGCCGCCATCTTCAAGCTCAATTCCGGCACGGGTAAGCTCGAACTCGTGCAGGATTATCCGGCCCTGTTCATACTGAACATGATCAGTCTTGGCAGCAATATATACTTTTCCATGTTCCCGGGGGATAATGTCACCATCGAACAGACGGTCAACTTCACAGATTATACCGACATAACCCCCATCCTGAAGAGCGATGGAAGCGAAATAATCGAGTCCGTTGTCGATTGCAGCGGCGTTCTTACGGCATCGCTTGTCAAAATCGACGACGAGACTGAAACCATTGTCGACGGAGGCCTGTTCGGCTATGTTTCGGGCGTATGGGTAAGGCAGTTCAACAGGCCCCTTTCGGGGGCGACCGTCACCTCCGATAAGATTTATGTCACTACGTATAACCAGACGGGAGAGAATGTTGTAAACTGCGAGGTATGGGTCAAGGAAAAATAGGCCTTATGATCTTTGTTGATTAAGAAAACCGCTTATAAAGAGGTGCAGATGAAAAAGCTTCATATCGCTGATACGGGACAGATAAGAAAGGGACTGGTAACCGATGTCTATTTCCTCAGGACTGAAAAGATACTGAACGCCAGGAAGATGAGCAGGCACGTATGTATGGAGATATTTCTGAAGAGCTTCCCGGACAGGGATTACAGATGGGGAGTCTTCGCAGGACTCGAGGATGTCTGCACACTTCTCGAGGGAAGGCGCGTCAATGTGCGCTCCATACCCGAAGGCAGCATTTTCTTTACCGGTGAGCCGGTAATGACAATCGAAGGCGATTACCTCGATTTCGGCGAACTCGAGACCGCCATACTGGGCTGCATATGTCAGGCCTCGGGAATTGCAACAAAGGCCTCACGCTTAAGGCTCATATGCGGTGATAAAAAGCTCATCAGCTTCGGCGCCAGAAGGATGCACCCATGCATAGCGCCCATGGTGGAAAGGGCCGCCTACATAGGAGGGTGCGACGGAGTCGCCACCGTTGCCGCAGCCGAACTGATCGACGAGAAGCCTTCCGGCACCATACCTCATGCCCTCATACTGCAGTTCGGCGACACCGTGGCTGCGGCTCTCGCATTTGACGAGATCATTGAAGCGGATGTGCCCAGGGTAGTGCTTATAGATACGCTGATGGATGAGAAGTTCGAGGCCCTGCGCGTAGCCGGGGCTATGGGCAAGAGGCTTACGGGCATAAGGTTCGACACGCCTTCATCGAGGAGGGGGAATTTCAAGAGGATCCTGGAAGAGGTCAGGTGGGAACTCGATTTGAGGGGATATAATCACGTGAAGCTGTTTGTCTCGGGCGGGCTCGATGTGAAGTCATTACTCGAAATAAAAGACGTCGCGGACGCCTTCGGCGTTGGCACCAGCGTATCCAGCGCCGCCACATTGGATTTCTCCATGGACATAGTGGAAATCGAAGGAAAGCCATACGCCAAACGCGGCAAGGAATCCGGCAGGAAGAGCGTTTTCAGGTGCGGCAAATGCATGAAGGGCTATGTCCTTCCTTTCGGGGCGAAAACTCCTAAATGCGAATGCGGAAAAATGACTACACCCGTACTCAAAGAGATAATCAAAGAAGGCAGGCTTACGGCGGAGCAGCCTGTCGCAAAGGACATCCGTGCGCGATTCATTAAGGAGCTCAAGGCCTTTGCCTCTGACGGCGATATAAAGGAACTGCTCTGCATATAGATGAAAGGGGGCAAGGAAGGAAATGAAGCAGCATCTTCTTATAATTGACCCGCAGTTTGATTTCTGCAATCCCGAAGGCGCTCTGTATGTGAACGGCGCACAGGATGATATGAGCAGGCTTTCGAAAATGGTGGAGAGGCTTTCAGGGGACCTTGCCGCGGTCCATGTCACCTTGGACTGCCATCACTTCATAGACATAGCGCATCCGGTCTTCTGGAAGGATACATCCGGTAAACATCCGGAACCGTTCACAATAATTTCTAGGAGCGATGTGGAAAACGGGGTCTGGAGCGCCACCGATTTTGCAATGGTTCAGCACACTCTCGAATATGTGGCGAGGCTTGAGGAAAACGGCAGATATCAGCTCTGCATATGGCCTCCCCACTGCCTGATAGGCTCGGTCGGGGGGACGGTAGTCAAACCGCTTCATGACTCGCTTCTCGGGTGGGAGTACGCGAAGGGGAAACCAGTCGATTACGTGACAAAAGGCAGCAACATAAAAACCGAGCACTATAGCGCGCTTATAGCCGAGGTGCCGGAAGAATCAGACCCGGCGACACAGATTAATCTGCATCTGATACAAATACTAAAGGATGCGGATAGGATACTGATAGCAGGCGAGGCCCTGAGCCACTGTATAGCAAATACCATACGGGACATTGCTGATTATCTCGGCGAAAAGAATGTCAGTAAATTCGTACTGCTTGAAGACTGCTCATCGAATGTGGAGGGCTTCGAACAGTACGGCGAGGCCTTCATAAAAGATATGACGGCAAAGGGCATGCAGACAGCGAGGTCAACCGATTTTTGACAATCGTTTGATTACCAACCGCAGGCTTTTTTCGTATCAATCGTTATTTCTTTTGTCTTGCCCCTGGCGAAGACTGCGAGTTTATAAGTTTTACCCTGAATGGCGTCAATTGTAATAGTGTTTCCCCTGGTTTTTCCATCAGGGCCTGTTATCGTCCTTGAACTCCACGGGATGGACCTGATTTCAAATGCGACGCTTTCTCCTTCAACGGGTTTTCCATTATTAAGCGCGGTTGCGACAATGCCGGTGGAATATTTTCCCGAGACGCACTTTTCATTTTCCAGCTTTACATCAATGGTAAAGTTCCTGTTTGTTTCCCTGCATGCCTCAGCCGGGTTAAGAATTATTTCTTTCGTCTTTCCCCTTGCAGTGACTTCAAGTTTGTAGGTTTTGCCCTCCACAGGTTCAAATGTCTTTGTAAGACCTCTTGTTTTGCCGTCCTCTCCTGTCTTCAGGTGAGCCCCGAATTGCATGGACCTTATTTCAAACAGGACACTTTCACCTGCTATCGGTTTGCCGTCGAGAAGTGCAGTTGCCACAGGGGAAACCGAATAGCTGCCCGTATCGCAGTTTTCCTGCTCGAGCTTGATGCTGAAGCTGAAGTTCTTATTGGCTTTTTCGCATACGCCTATGGGGTCGAGTATAATTTCCCGGGTCTGTCCCCTTGATGTTGCGACAAGCCTGTATGTTTTTTGTGATTTGGGTTCGAATTTGCATACTGCCCCACGAGTTTTTCCATTATCCGATGTCGATATCCTGGCACTCCAGGGAATGGCCCTTATTTCTAAAAGAACGCTTTCACCTGCTATGGGTTTTCCGTCCATGAGGAGCTTTACTACAGGCTTGACAGAATATTCGGACTTGTCGCATTTTTCATCTTCAATGGTAAGATTGAATGTCAGACCCTGAGCGGCTTGAGTGCTCTGTGCTTCAGTAACCTCTTTCTTCTGAAGTGTAAGAGGGGCCGGTTTTTTGATATTGAGTGTTGTTTCATCTTCCGAAGCGTTAATGTTTGAGCCAAGCAGAAAGATGATTGAGATGATTGCTGCTGTTATTGTTTTTCTATACATGATTACCTCCAATTTTCATGGGTTAATAATGCATTTCAGAAGTTCAATTGCAAGTTTTAAAAAGGTTGATTGAAAATCGCCAGACCTCTCTGAGCTGCAAAACAATATTAAGAAATCAGAACGGGTTGCCGAATTATATCTGTATATTTGAGAATAAAGCTCCTGGCACAAGAAAGGCCGTCGGAATGGAACGAGACCAATTCATAAAACTTTTTGACAGGTTCAACGAACCCGTAATACCGCTCTCTTCAATCGATAAATGGTTTGAAAAGTTTGACGAATCAGAGAAGCCGGCGGCACTCAAGCTTCTTGATCAGATCGAATTCCATTCGCAGCCCAGGCTCATAAGGGAAACTAAGGCGCTTCATGCAAGAGTTTGTAAGAGGCTCGATGCAGGCGGTTTTGACGCGGCAAAGCTTTCGGATGTAGATTTCAGCCGCGAATTCACATGCAAGAGCGGCGATATTGTTTCATACCTTTACAGAAAATCAAATCTTATACCCACCGTCGATTTCAAGACATTCGACTGGCTGTCTGCGCAAACCTCCGTTGACCCTGATCGGTTCAAAGACCGGGCGCTTGTGATACTTGACGACTACATCGGTACGGGCTCGCAGTTCATATTCCAGTTTATCGGCAGAAGCGAAGACGATATC
>CAYNVT010000139.1:0-10637 GCA_964400685.1 uncultured Bacteriovoracaceae bacterium
AGTCGTCATATCCGTTCCATGGGGGGATAACATCGAATGTATCGACAGCTATGCCGTTGTGCCAGGTAAAGACCTTTGCGGATAGCACTTCGAGGTGCATGCATGCCATAATGCAGGACAGTTCGGCAAACAGGCCGGGTTTGTCTTTTGTAACAACCGTGAGCCTGACATGTCCCCCTTCCTGAACCACTTCAATCTTGATTGGCCTGTCTTTCATAACTTCTTCGCACAGCTTCAGGTGCCTTATTATTTCTGTTGTGTCGTAATGCAGGAGATAATGCTGGGGAAGAGCCCACAGCCTTCCTGAATATTGAGACGGAATTATCCTGAGCAGCTCTTCCCATCCTGAATCTAGCCTGCGAACGGTCTCACTGCTTTTAAGCTCCCCTTTTTCAAGGAAGTATAGCGCCTTGACGAACAGTTCATTAAAAAGTGCGCCCTTCCAGTCATTCCATGCTGCCGGGCCGGTTGCGACGGAATCGGCTATGCTGAGCAGATAAAGCATACACAGGTTTCGTACCGAACCTGCTGCGCGGGCGAATTTAAAAACTGTTTTCTCATCCGATATGTCGCGTCTGGTCGCCGTATGCGGCAGCAGCAGGTGGTTTCTGACAAGGAAAGAAACAGTTTCGGCGTATTCGGTTTTGAACCCCAGCCTCAATGCGATGTCATATGCCAGGGCCGCACCTGTGGCCTCATGACGGCCGCCGCTTCCCTTTCCAATGTCATGGAGCAAGGCCGCAAGCGTTAGCATATCTGTATCTTCAATCTTTAAAAAGGCAGGGTTTCTCTGCTGTTCGAGATGTTTGAGCTCAGCTAACGTATTGATGCTGTGCATGTCCACCGTGTTGACATGATATGCGTCAAACTGAATCTTTGATCGTATCCTTGTGAATTCGGGAATAAAGAGTTCAAGAACACCGGTCTCAAGCATCGGAATAAGGCCGGCCTTAGGGTAATCGGAATTCAGTATCTTAAGTAAAATGCTTTTGGTCTGAAGAAATTCTCTGCTTGCAACAGCAAAGTCAGGATTATTCCTTATGTTTGTTCTTGCCGATGGATGGAGTTCCAGACCAGACTGTGCACAGGCAAGGAAGGCCCCCATAAGTATGGAAGGCTTGATGGGCAGCGCCATGCTGTCTGAAAATGCGACCATGCCTGATTTGATTGTAAGGCTGGTATTAAGAGGTTTGTCAGACCTGTCTTTTATGAGAGAGAACATATCCATTATCGAAAACGTAAGGTTTCTTCCAAGAGTTTTAATCGTTGAAGCGCTTCGATGAAATCTTTTCATAAACGCTTCAACAGGGGTTTCAATTTCGGAAAACGACAGTCCCATAATACCGGAAAGCTTCTCCTGATATTCGAAGCCGAGATGGTCCTGTTTCCTTCCGGAGATTTCATGCAGGGAAAAGCGCGTTTTCAATAAAAAATCGGCTGCATCATGAAGGTCGGCTAAATCCTTTGCTGAAATGATTCTGCTTTCAACCAGCTTTTCCAGCCCCGTTGCTTCAAGGACGCTTCCGGCCATCCATAATATGCTGTGAAAATCGCGAAGCCCGCCCTGGCCGTCTTTTATATCGGGCTCCAGGATATATGCATCGTCACCGAACAGCTCATGCCTTTTCCTGTCATGAATGACAAGGTCCGCAATAAATGAGGTTTTCCATTTTCTGTTTGATGTTATCTTCTTGATTGCCCTAAAAATATCCATAAATAATGTCTGATCCCCGCAGACAAATCTTATGTTCAGCAGAGAGGTCTTGAGAAAAAAATCCTTTTCCATGTCGCTGAGCGTTTCTTTTATTGTACGGACACTGTAGCTAGCATTAAGCCCCAGGTCCCAGAGCGGATATATGAGTGAGTTTATAAGACTGTCGGCATCTTTTTTCATCCCCCGTTTGCCTGCAAGAAGAAGGATATCGACATCCGAATGCGGGCACATGTCTTTTCTGCCATACCCTCCGACAGCAACTACAGACCAGCCCTTTGACAAGCTGCCGGGAATGCTGCCGAACAGACAGGCAATTTTCGCATCAACCTTTTCTGTAAGGATTGTGCTTTGATCAAATCCGCTGCATTCGCTTTCTTTCATCGACAAAAGATGTCGCAAGTATCATGCCATCGGCAGTAAGCACCTAACCACCGGATATTACGTCTTAAGACTGGTATTGGTAAAAATTAACGATACAATAATGTGCATTAACCGCGTCTATAATGTGTATCCTGTCTTTTTACCTGGCGCGAATGCGTGATTCCTTCACAAGGTGACAGAAGGCCTCCAGCCTGTTGTCTACATGTGTACTCTGCTGGTCGCCAAATGAAAGAGATTCCAGCGGAAGATCGGCATACTGCCGCCTGAGTTCCGGGAAAAAGGCCTCGCTGACCGTTCCCACCATGCAACCCGGGCACATGACGTTCAGCACGCCATCCGCACCGGCCTGCTGAAGTTCACCGACCCGGTTGATATTCAAGCTGATGAATTTATCAACTCGGTGGTCGATGTAGGGTGCGATCCGCCGATTAAGTTCAGGGAAGGCCGACTCCTGCGGCGTACGGATGATATCGGGAAAGTAGCGGTCCACGCTGGCCCGCAGTATGCGTGCTGCCGGAAGGTAACCCCTGGCGATGATCCCTTTCAGATGTTTTCCATGCTCGTGCAGATCCCTGGATCGCTGCTCGTAACCGAGCAGAACTACATCCATGATAAGGGCCGAGGTCCAGATCTCGAATCCGCTGGCATAGAGTTTATCGGCGAGTCCGAAATTGGCATGTGCATTAAGGCGTGTATAGATATCCCCGACAATGCCGATAACAGGGAGGTCGCGGCGTTCAGACAGTTCGATGGCCTGCATGTTGGCGACTGCCTCCCTGATGCCGGTATCGAGACGACGCTGCTGCATGCGCTCAAGAAGGAGTTCCATGTTTCGTTTATGTACTGCTTGAACCTCACCTTGCTTCCGTTCATAGGGTCTGATCTCCGCAGCCCACTTGCTGAGCCGGTCGATGGCATGGCTGGACCTGGCCAGGTAAAGCGGATAAACCGGGAATAACTCATCCATGACGGCCATGTTACCGATATTGAGCAGGGCTACATCGCCTGCGCCGATGCGTTCCAGGATTATCCGGATTGCGGTCCCGTATTGATTAAGGAGACAGGGACCGTCATATTTGGGAGAGAAGTAAGCGGAACCTGCGGGATTGAATCCCGGTTGTGTGACGAGCCGCAGCAGGTCGCCCAGCACAGAGTTGTAGGGATGACATTCATTGCCGTGGGCATGACTTTTGGCCAGACGAACAGAGGTGTCGTCAGTCTCAGGCAGAACCTCGGCATGGCAGCCGACAGCCCGCAGTGCACCGGCGAAGGCATAGGCATGATCGGAGAAATGCTGGATGAAATAGCGGTACTCGGTGAGCGGACGATCCTTAACAATAGGGCCTTTGTTGAGGTAGACATCCGTGCGCCTGAATCGTCCGGCATGTCTGAGAGTACGCAGGAAGGCCTCAAGGCGTGTTATCATGCCCGTATCGGCGCGATGTTCGTCAAATTCCAGGACAAGGTGCGGGGCATGCTGCAGGACTGACTCTATGTACTGTCCGATGAAGGCATCCGGTCCGCACCCGAAGGTCGTCAATGATATGCAGGCCAGGCTTTTATTGTTGCGAACGTGCTCTGCTGCTTTTAGAGACTGCCGGCCCATGTACCAGTGCATGTCATCGAAGAATGGCGGGACCCTGGCATTGTCCAGATCAAGGAAGTCCATGGGAAGGGGTGTCATTCCAAGCCGTTCGAGCTGGCGGGGCAGGTCCATGGTGATATAGCGGTCGCCAAGTACGTAGGGCCGTCCGGCAAGGACAATGCCAGGCTTCTGCGAATCATCAAGACTGTTAAGCACCTGCTGCCCGCATTCACGGCAGCGCCGCCTGAACTCGTGCATGGCGGCCCGGGCCTGTTTAAGGGCGTTCGCCACCTCGCGTTTTCCTATAGCCAGGGTACGGGATGCAGAGTAGACCCAGCCACTCTCTGCCGTGTCCGATGGATAGTCGAGTATAATCGTCTGCGGGCATATCTTTGAGCGAATGATATAGCCTGAGGCCTGGGTATACGGACAAAGGAAGCAGGCATCATTCTCGCCGTCGGGCTTCAGTTTCATCGTGTGCGGTACAAAGAGGCGGCAGCCTTTCCCTGCCAGATGCAGGGCATGGCCGTACAGGACCTTGACCGGCATGCAGGTCTCCACCGGAAGTTTCTGAGCCCCCTGTTCGGCAATCGCCCTGGTGGTTGGTCCTGAGACGACCGGATTAAAACCCAGGGCGGCAAAGAAGGTTTTCCAGAAAGGGAGCTGTTCATGCATGCCGAGTCCCATGGGCAGACCTATGTCTCCGCGCATGTGCCGTGATTTCCGGACCGGGTAGTCATCGAGGAGCCATTTCTGGCGAAGAGAGAAGGGCGACTGAGGGCGAGCCTTTCCGGATGAGGCGGTGTCGTATTTGCCGCAGATTGATCCGAAACTGAACGGCGTGTCTGATTTCACGCGTTTGATCTCGCATGCGTTTTCGCAGTCGCTGCAGACAAAGCTTTCAAGGGCATAGTGCTTATCGAGATGAGTGAAACCGCTGAAGCGGGAGGGCTTGTCCGTCATTTCATCCCTGGCTGTCAGGGCGGCCCCGAGGGCGCCAGAGTATGCAGGGTGGGGGTGCACCATGACTGTCCGCCCGAGCAGGGCTTCGAAGGCCGCATGCACGGCCGTATTGCTGGCAACTCCGCCCTGGAAGATGACGTTTGAGCCGATCGGGCGTGAGCGCACCACCATGTCAAGATAGTTCTGGGCAATCGAATATGCCAGACCGGCACACAGGTTCTCTCTGTCTGTACCCATCTGGATGTGATGCACGAGGTCCGAGTCCATGAAAACCGTGCAGCGAGTCCCCAGGTTAACCGGAGCTTTCGCTTGAAGGGCGAGCATCGCGAACTCGTCCTCGATATCGACCTTAAGCCTCTCGGCCTGTTCGGCAAGGAAAGAGCCCGTACCCGCGGCGCACATACGGTTCATAACGAAGTCATGGACAGAGCCTGCCTCGAGTCGAATGAACTTTGAGTCCTGGCCGCCTATCTCTATGATTGTATCCACATCCCGGTTCAGCTCACTGACCGAACGGGCCTGGGCGCTGATTTCATCGATGCATCCGTCCGCCTCGTAAAGGTCTCGAACCAGATAACGGCCCGAGCCGGTAACATAAAAACCTGCTATGCGGATATGGTTCGCCAATCCGCGGCTTAATGCGCTCAGGACTTCCCGGCTGGCCTCGACAGGCTGTGAACGCGTCGGCGCATCGGCATGAGCTGAAATTTCTCCCTCAGGTGTCATGAGCACGGCCTTGGTGGTTACCGAACCTACATCAAGGCCGAGATATGCGATTTTTGAAATCCCCGGTATATTCTGCCTGTTCTCCTCCCTTGCCGGAAGGCTCAGGCGCGGTCTCGTGGCTGTTTGCCCGGGAGGGTTTATCTGTGAAAGCGATGTAATCAGAGACTGCAGGCCCAGGGGTTTTTCAAGCAACCTCTCGCGGGCAAAGAGGGCGGCGCCGAAGGCACCTGTGATCTTGTGGTTTTCGGGAATGATAAGCTCCTCTTCACTGACAGAAAGGACCGAGGCGAAAGCCCTGCGCATCCCCTGGTTGGAGGCGACCCCGCCCTGGAAGACCACAGGTGCCGCCGGGGGCTTTCCCTTGCAGAGGGTAGCGATATAATTGCGAGCCAGGGCATGACAGAGTCCCGCGGAAATTGCGTCTCCCGTTATACCCTTCTGCTGCAGGTGTATCATGTCGCTCTTTGCGAAGACAGAGCATCTCCCTGCAATCGGAGGTACATGCGCTGCAGCCGCAGCCTTGAGCGAAAACTCCTCGATGCTGAGTCCCAGCCGACCTGCCTGATGGTCAAGGAATGCCCCGGTGCCGGCTGAACACAGGCCGTTGAAGGCATGGCGCTCGATGAACGGGCTTCCGTCCTCGCGCCGGCCGATCTCGATGAATTTGGAGTCCTGGCCTCCGATCTCTATGATGCTCCTGACATCCGGGATCTGTTCCCAGCAGCCCCGCGCATGCGCGACTATTTCGTTCACGGCAGGCAAATCGAGACACCCGGCGATCAGGGCCTTGCCGCTTCCTGTTACAAAGATTCCGGCAAATGTAATGTCTCCTGATGAAGCATGCAAAGACTGAAGGATATTAAGAACGGCTTCATGGGGTTTGCCACCCGTAGGGACATAGGCGGAGTATGTTATTTCGCCCGTCACCTGCATGAGAACAATTTTAAGAGAGACAGACCCCAGGTCGATTCCCAGAAACATATCTTTCATATGCGCTCGATCATTCGGCCTTCAAATTATCAGGCATTCTGATGATGTAATTTATTTCCATGATTCCCTTCAAATGATACCATGCTATCTCTTTATTGTCATCCGGCAGTATAATTGCTGACAACCCTGATGCAGCCGGAAAAACCGGTGCCGATGGAATCAACCCCGGGTTACACCAGAATGACAGATTTCCTGTATAGCTTTTTCAAGGTTTCAAAGGCATAATATAATAAAATCAAAGGAAGAAATGAAAATATGGCGCTTGTAAGCTTAAAAGAACTTTTAGATGCGGCTAATAAGGGCGGGTATGCAGTGCCGGCCTTTGACGCCCTGGACCACGCCTCGGCAGAGGCTGTAATCATGGCGGCTGAGGAATTGAACCGCCCCGTGATCCTTATGGTTCCCGAAGCAGGGCTTCTCCTTGTCGATGCGGACATATTCATGCGCTTCCTTGTGGAAAGGGTGAAAATCGCTAAGGTCCCCATTGCGCTTGAGCTCGACCACGGTAAAAGCTTCGCTGTTATCATGAAGGCAATTGAGTGCGGTTTTACTGCTGTTATGATCGACGGGTCCGACCTTCCCAACGAGGAAAATATCACGCTTACCAGAAAGATCGTTGAGGTTGCCCATGCAGCAGGCATCAGCGTTGAGGCCGAGATAGGCCATGTCGCCGGAGGGGAGGGCAGCTTTGAGGGCAGCGTTGTGGATGAAAGCATGTACACAAGGCCTGAAGATGCAAAAGCATTTGCCGAAGCAACAGGCGTGGATGCCCTTGCTGTCGCATTCGGTACTGTTCACGGGGTCTATAAAGGCACGCCCAGACTCGATATAGAACGTCTGAAGGCGATAAAAGAAAGCGTCACAATCCCGCTGGTAATGCATGGCGGCTCCGGTGTATCCGAGGAAGATTTCGTGAGAGCCATTCAAAGCGGCATAAACAAGATCAATCTCTTTACCGAGATTTCAATGGCCGCAGTTGCAAAGAGCGTGGCTCATGCGCAGGCCAGAGAAAACAAGCTCCATTTTGCAGAGCTTATATATGTGGCCAAGATGGAAGTTTGTAATATCGCAAAAAAATATATCCGGCTCTTCAGTCTCGAAAAAGAAACAAAATAAAATACAAGAACGAGGTTATCATGAAAGAATATGTTGTTGTCATTGACCGCGGAAGCACCAATGTCAAGGCAGTCGCATTCGACACAAAAGGAAACGAAGTCTTCACATCAGCCTGCCCAAGCCAGAAGCCTGTTTCCGTAAAGCCGGGCTGGTGGGAACAGGATATGGAAGTGATCTGGGAAAACACGGCCAGCGCCATCAAGGGTATTTTTAATGGCAGCATTCTTCCCGAAGAGGTTATTGGCGTTTTTGCGGTAGGGCAGGGCAACGGCATGATGCCTATAGATAAAAACGGAAGCCCGTCCCGCATGGGCATACTGTCTCTGGACAGCCGCGCCAAGGGTATTCATGACGGATGGATGATGGACGGCCGCTATTCGCAGGCCATTGAAAAGCTTGTATTCCCGTTCGTGGTCGGTTCCCCGGTGACGCTCCTTGCCTGGTTCAAAGAGAATGCACCTCAAGATTTCAGCCGGGTCGATAAGGTCCTCTTTTCAAAGGACTGGATTCGATACAAATTAAGCGGCACCATCTGCACTGATCCGAGCGATGCAAGCGGCGCAGGCCTGATGGACCCCAGAAAAAATGCATACGCGTGGGACGTTTTCGAGCTGCTGGGCCTCTCTGACATAAAAGACAAACTTCCTGAAATCCGGCCATCGCATGAGGTAGTGGGTCGCGTAACAAAAGAGGCTTCGCTTGCGACAGGCCTCAAAGTTGGGACGCCGGTCATGTGCGGTGCGCATGATATTGCCGCATATCCGTTCGGGATCGGCTCGATGGACTCGAAAGAGCTTGTTACAGTAGTGGGCACTTGGGGTTTCAGTCTTGTTCCGGTTGCGAGCCTTGAAGGGATGTTCATGGCCTATTACCATACGTTTCCCGGCTATTTCCTTACAGGTATCGGCGACGGCAATTCCGGCGGCTGCCTGGATATCATCATCAACAATTTGTGCGAGTATGAGAAAGAGCTGGCATTTAGAAATGGAATTTCCGTTTACGAATACATCGAGGATATGATCGAAAACACGAAAACGACCGGCATACTGTTTCATCCCTTCTTATTCGGGAATATCTTCTTCGGCTCAGCCAGCGGCTGCTTTTACGGCATCAGGAACTGGCACACAAAAGCCGATATAATGCGGGCCGTGTATAAAGGCATAGTGATGGGGTATCATGCAAACATGAAGCTGATTCCGGGAAGTGTTAATTTCGAATCCATGTGGCTCATAGGGGGAGGCGCAAAAAGCAAGATATTCGGACAGATCTTTGCAGATGTCACAGGGCTTCCTGTCAAAGTGCCCAAATCATACGAGATCACTGCCAGGGGAGGCGCGATGAACGCGCTCGTTGGATTAGGCATCTATAAAAGCCATCAGGAGGCATGCATCCAGCCAGAGATCAAAACGATATATCATCCGAACCCCGAGATGCAGGCCTACTATCAGAAAAAGTCCGCCGCCTATCAGCAGATATTCGATAACAACATGCAGATATGGGATACGCTGAGCCAGTTGAACGGCTGAGAAGAATCTGTCGGGCTTATTGGCAAAATACCAGATGGAGAAGGTTGATATGTTCTGATTTTATGACATAAATATTTTCATTTTTTTGCTAAATACAGTATTATTTTATCAACAACCCAGGAAAAGACTATTTGGTATATTAATTGTTAGAAGGGGAAATAAAATGACAGAACAAAAAATAATTGAATGCCCCTATTGTGAAAGCAGAGTAGCCGCAGATGTAATCGCTAAGAGGGACTATGGCGTTTCAGAAGATAATGATGTACCCACTTGTATTTTTTTTCTTGAATGCACTCTTTGTCACAGGACTATGATAGGCCATTCTCACTTGGTTCAAGTTGATTATGATGAATGGGATTATGATAATCCAAAAAGATTATGGCCTGAGGAAAAGAAGAATTTGGATTGGAGTATCCCCAAAGCAGTTCGAAATTCAATTGAAGAAGCAACTAAATGCTATAAAGCCACAGCCTATTCGGCCTGTGCCGTGATGTGCGGCCGTTCCATAGAAGCACTCTGTAAAGAGCATGGTGCAAAAAATTGGCAATTAGCAAAAGGCGTCAAAGAATTAAAAGATAAAGGAATAATTGATGGACGGTTGTTTGATTGGAGCGAGGCGCTCAGAGACCGTCGCAACATTGGAGCACATGCGACCGAAGAAGATATATCAAAAGAAGATGCCCGTGATGTTTTAGACTTCACAGTTGCAATATGTGAATACGTGTACGTTCTTTCAGATAAATACGAGAAATTTAAAAAGCGTGAAATAAAAAAAGGATAAATAACTATTCTAACAATTTAATGCACCGGATATGAGTTCCGCAGACCGGTGATCATTTCGTATGCGAGGGATAATATCTCATGAATCACGAGTCTTTCTCGCGACGTCAAAAAGTAAGAGGGGTCAGCCCCCAACGGCCTGTTGCCCTGATGGGTATTCAAAGAACCGACATATTCGATATTTCGGATCATGCCGGTCATACATAACCGAATTTTATGAAAGTATTTTGCAGAGTGTTGATTAATTTCTCAAACAAGGGTTTGAAATACAAAAGAGGAGGGAAGAAGAGGGGTCAGCCCCCAACAATTGACAATATAATGTAAAATGTTGAGACGCGACCTCTTTGGAATTTAGTCGAAAAGAGCCCAATTAAAAACGAATAATTGGTTTAAAAAGCATGGATGGACACCTTTAGAACGTTAATTTATTATGATTGGAGGATGTAATGAATATTTATGGATATAAAAAAAGGATTGTTAACAGTAACAAGCTACTTGAATTAGAAGAGGTTAGTTTTCAAGCAACACCTGAAGAACTAGAAAGAGTCGCTCAATTCATATTAGCAACTGCTGGTATTATGCGGCAGTATGGTGAAAAATTTGGCCATGAGCATTTTAAAGTTTTTATGAGAGATTTTGGGGGTTATGAAGGATCAGATATAATTATCGGAATGAAGACAGACTAGAAGAGAAGAAGAAAGGGAAGAAGAGGGGTCAGCCCCCAACAATTGACAAAAATAATAAACTAAGGGGTGTTAGGCCTTGAAAAATGGGACAAATTAATCGATTTGTCATGGATCAACGGTCTGTTGCCCAAATAGATAATAGTCTGCCTTGAGGATGAGAGGCAGGCTGA
>CAYNVT010000140.1:0-268 GCA_964400685.1 uncultured Bacteriovoracaceae bacterium
ATTTATTGTTTTCGTGTTGTATGCGACGAAGGAATACTTTTACGTTTGTCGAGGAGATTTCCTAGTTTGACGACAACGACAGTGCTTGAATAGAAATCGGAGGATGCAAAGTTATGACGTCATGTACCCGTTCATAACCATTTCATGCCAGTCTTTGTACCTGATCGAGAGTATCAGGAAGTCCCTTTCATTGTCGACATCAAGAGCGGCGCCGCCATGTGTAGTCTCGACTATCTTGACCATTGCATCGAGTATCCCGGACAGCAGG
>CAYNVT010000140.1:278-10625 GCA_964400685.1 uncultured Bacteriovoracaceae bacterium
TCAAGCTCAGCCCTTGTGACGGGATAGCTGGTCAGTTTTGCCAGAGGCTTCAGGCCGATTGAAGAAAGCCCGGTTGATATCTGGAGCAGCAGATAGAGCCACAGTGTCCTTCCGATATGCCTGGGTCCCAGTTTTACGATCTCTCCTATGGAGCGGATGATGTTCAGCATCTCTTTCTGGTAGCGGTATTCATATACCTTGAGTGCAAGCTCTATGCCGTATTTGAGCTTGAACGGTTTTGCCATGTGCATGTTATTCTGGCGGAAATTTCCGTCCCTGACGTGAAAGGTCGCCATCTTGATGCCTGGTTTGCCTTTTCTGGGTTCAAAGCGCTTCAGTATGGTTTCGGATGTTACGCCTGCGCAATAGTCATATATGGACATGTCGCATTTTTTTATGAACTCTTTCAATTCGCTGACAGTCAGCAGCGGGATGTCGCCGGCCATGCCGAGCACGGCCTTTTCCCTGTAATTATTTGAAATGTCATCTGTGAGAATCCCGGTTTCGCGATATTCCGGAATGGTCTGGAGAAAAGCTTCCCAGGCATTTTCCATAAGGTTCCGGCGCTGTTCGATTATCCGGACGTCAAGATCGCCTATTACAGCCTCGAAATTTTTCTTTGGTCCGACTACTACAATCTGCCCGATTTCGTCGCAGGATTTGAGAGTCTCGATGATGTGCCTGATAATGGGTTTTCCATCGACTTCCAGCAATGCTTTGTTTTTCCTGAATACCTTCTTTGAGGCCCTTCCGTCTCCGGCGGCTACAATGCAATCAACTACCATGAGAAACCTCCTGTCCGATATAACTTAAAATATATCGCCTCTTCTGCCGAGGTCAAGGCAGGCTTCTACACTGCCAGTTTGTTCAATACGGATAAGAGAAGCTTCCAGAAGTTGCCAACGCTTTCTATCCTCACCCTCTCAAAAGGGGAATGTGCATGCTCTATTGTGGGGCCGAGCGAGATGGTCTCTATGCCGGGGATCTTGTCTGCAATAACTCCGCATTCAAGGCCTGCATGGATCACCTTGACTTCCGGCTCAAAACCGAACAATTCCAGATGGGATTGCCTGCAGACCGTGAGAATGCCGGAATTAAAATCGGGAATCCATGCGGGATATTCGTGATCAAAGGTGATCTTAGCGCCTGCAAGTCTTCCTATTGATGCTACCCTTCCGGCCAGTTCGTCCATCGCGTCCTTATGGATGCCACGCTGCATGGTCTTAACCGTAACGCAGCCGGCCTCTGTTTTTACAACGCCAAGGCTTGTAGATGTCATGATCAAAGAATGAGGCATGTCAACCGCCTCGACGCCTGAGGGGATTGCGTTCAGGGCTTCGATTATTGCTGAGGTCTGTTTTCCTGAAATCACATCTTCCGGCCTGGGTGCATCCTCAACTGTTATTGCAAGACCGTCATCGATACCTTTAAGCATGGTCCTGTATTTTTCCAGAAATTTTACTGCATACGCTTTCAGGTTTTTCAGATTCGAAGGAGTAGCAGCTATCAGCGCTTCCGACTCTCTCGGTATGGAGTTGCGAAGGTTGCCGCCTGATATTGCAGACAGTCTGAAGACGATGCCGGATGAGGCCAGAAGGCTCGCGATTATCTTTATCGCATTTCCCCTGCCTTCATGAATGTCAGTTCCCGAATGGCCGCCTTTAAGACCTCTGACTCTTACGGTTACAGCCTGAAATCCCCCGGGGGTCTTAATCCTTTTGATGCTGAACTTAAGGTCTGTCTCCTTGCCGCCGGCACAGCCGATATAAAGGATTCCGTCTTCTTCCGAATCAAGGTTGATGAGTGTCCTGCCGTGAATGAGCGACGGATCCATCATGGTCGCACCTGTGAGCCCGGTCTCTTCGTCTATGGTAAAAAATAGTTCAAGCCTGGGGTGTGTGAGTGTTGAGTCCTCCATTATGGCAAGCATGGCGGCACAGGCAATGCCGTTGTCGGCGCCGAGCGTCGTTCCGCATGCCTGTACCCATTCTCCGTCCTTAACCAGCCTGATCGGGTCCTTTTCGAAGTTATGCACGGTATCTCTGTTTTTCTCGCAGACCATGTCCAGGTGGGCCTGAAGGATTACAGTTCTGTCAGATGTACTGCCCAGGGCAGGAATATAAACGACCACATTTCCCGCTGCGTCGGTTTTATAATCGAGGCCGTGTTTTATTGCCTTTGCTATGACAAAATTTCTCGACAGGGTCTCGTTCTTTGAATTTCGCGGAATTGCAGAAAGTTCTGCAAAGCTCTGCCAGAGCGGCTTTGGTTCAAGACCGTTTATTGTGTCCACTTTTTACCCCCGTTCCCGGTTTCCCGTCACTGTTTCAGAAGAATTGTTAATATCTGATAAGGTGTTGATATTGGAAAATATTTTTAATGGGTCCCCGAAAGCATTTATTGATTGATATCCGATATATTCCGTATTCATCTGTTCGATAAGATTTGATATCTTGAAAGATTTCTTTTCCAGCAGGTCTTTGATGACAGGAATTGTTGCATTTGAATAGATTGCGTGAAGAGGCTCCATGCCTTTTGAAAGTCTCGGTATTATTACGTCCGCCTTTTCCTTGAGTCCGGCCATATACCTGATAAGTTCCATGTTTAGATTGGGCATGTCAGCAGCGAATACAAAGCAGTACGAATTAGCTGAAGATGCGAGCGCCGTATATATTCCGCCGAGCGGACCGCAGCCGGGTATGATGTCGGATACGGTCTTATAGCCGTCAATCTCCTGCCTGTAATGGCCGACAAGGATTATTTCAGAAAACAGGGGGGTCAGCACGGAAACGACCCTTTCCACAAGCATGACTCCGTCAAGAGGCTCGATAACCTTGTCGCGTCCGAAGCGGCGGGATTTCCCGCCGGTAAGTACCGCTGCTGTTATGTCTGGAAGTGTGCCCTTTTCAACCAAAGCCTAAATCCACTTCAATATGCCCGCAAAGACGATGAGCATGGCTGCATTAAAGGCGAACATGCCGCCGATTACTCTGATCTGCGTTTTTGGCTGCCAGTCGTAGCAGTACATTGCCATCACCCAGAACGGAATATAAACAGAGATGAAGACGGTAAGTGAACCCCACCAGGGATATACCCACACAAAGCAGGGCGTCTTGACGAGGAATATCTCGAATATTGAGAAGAAGGCTGCATTGAAGAGGGCTATTGCAAGCCTGTTGTTTATGCCGAGTATCTTCGCCTTGGGGTCTTCAGGCAGGATTTTGCTGAAGATAAGACCCGCTATTGAAAACATCAGGCTCAGCTCTACTCCGACACCGATAAGAATCAAGAAGGCGGTGCCTGTAGGAACCGTCCACAAAGCATGATTTGTAAAATGCTGAATAAGGGCGTTTACGATTTCCACAAACCAGTGGACCATGTAAAGGGAAAGCCCGGCTGCAATGCCTTTCCAGTTCTTTTTCTCGATCTCATTGAAATAGACGTAGAAAACCAGAGCAAGAAGCGTTATCACATACCACTGGAAAGGCTGGCCGCTCCGTAGAATGCTTAAAGCCTGATCTGTCGCCTGGGGATTGTTAAGCATAATGAACCTCCTTAATTTTATTTCTGTATGTTAAGATGCCTATTATCAATAATCTTGTTCCCTCCGTCAATTGGACAAATGGTTATATTAAAGCTTGCTGAGTAAAACCACACTGTGTTAACGGATTCTTATGCAAAACAGCCTAAAGCATGTCGCAATAATAATGGACGGCAATGGCAGATGGGCACAGAAAAGGGGACTTCCCAGACTATCAGGCCATGAGGCCGGCGCCAGGGCGACCAGAAAAATTGTCGAACTTGCCAAGGAACGCGGGATAAAATACCTGAGCATTTATGCCTTTTCATCGGAAAACTGGCACCGTCCGGTTGAAGAGGTCGAGGGTTTGTGGCAGCTGCTTGACAGGTTTATCGACGAGGAAGTCGGAAGGCTCAAGGAAACAGGGGTCAATTTCAATGTCATCGGCGATGTGTCAAGGCTTTCCGGAAGGCTCCAGGAAAAAATCAGAAATACGATTGATCTTACAAAAGAAAACTCAGCCGTATTTCTCACAATCGCACTCAGCTACGGCGGCAGGGATGAGATTTTAAGGGCAGTCAAAGCAATCGTAAAAGACGGTACCGCCCCTGTTGATGAAGAAGCCTTTAAAAGATATCTTGAT
The DNA here is from genome assembly GCA_964400685.1 of uncultured Bacteriovoracaceae bacterium. Classification (GTDB taxonomy): domain Bacteria; phylum Desulfobacterota; class Desulfomonilia; order UBA1062; family UBA1062; genus DATCTV01. The sequence continues at coordinate 4,442 of CAYNVT010000140.1, forward strand.
ACAAGGGAACTCCCCGACCCCGACCTATTGATAAGAACAGGCGGAGAATGGCGTATAAGCAATTTCATGCTCTGGCAGATTGCCTATACCGAAATATACTTCACAGATATTTTATGGCCTGATTTTGACGGTGCAGCGCTCGATAATGCAATTACGTGGTTTACTTCACGACAGCGCCGCTATGGAATGACAGGCGAACAGATTGAGGGTAAATAATGATTACTAGACTTTTGAGCGCCCTGGTTCTGATTATTGTTCTGGCCCTGCCGGTTGCATTCGGCCCTGCATGGGTTCTCCTTGTCCTTGCGATGATTGTAATACCGTGGTGCGTATACGAGCTCATGCATGCAACGCTTTCAAAAGGAGCATCTCCCCTCGGCTATATCCTTATGGCTGGTACCGTGGGCTGTTTATGGTATTCCTATCAGACTGACTTCTTCCTGCTGTACCTTTTTATGGCAGGTATCGCGCTGTGCATTATTATCGCCGGGCTTTATCTGTTTGAGAAAGAGATGGCGACGGGCAGGGATGTTGCACTGGCGTTATCAGGGATTATCTATCCAATCGGGCTCTTCTCTTTCTGGATTCTTCTTAGAAATGCGCCGGATGGAAGATTCTGGATGATATTCGGGCTCGTCTGCACTTTCATAGCTGACGGCGGGGCATACTTCGCAGGCAGATCTCTGGGAAAACATAAAATAAGTCCGAGACTCAGCCCTAAAAAAAGTGTGGAAGGGCTGGTTGGCGGTGTTGCAGCAAGTATCATATTCGGTCTGCTTTTTGCATTTGGTTACCCTAAGCTGTCTGATTTGATACCTTATTTCGAACCCTTCATGAGAACCTACCCGGTTTGGCTTTTCATTGTACTCGGTTTTGTAATCGCACTGCTTGATCTGGCAGGAGATCTCACAGCATCCATGTTCAAGCGTGAATTCGGAATCAAGGATTTCGGCAATATTATCCCGGGGCATGGTGGAATGCTTGACCGTATGGACGGTGTCATACCTGTCGGAGCGGCTTTATACATAATACTAAGCTTCATTAATTGAGGTTGAATGTGGAAAAAGTCATAATCCTTGGATCTACTGGCTCCATAGGAAATTCCGCACTTGATGTAATCAGGTCTAATCCTGACAGATTCAAGGTTATCGGTCTGTGCGCCAGAAAGAGCTCGATTCAACTTGCAGAGCAGGCGCGTTTTTTCGGAGTTGAAAATATTGCCATAACCGACGAGACCACAGATGCCGGTGATAAACATATAATCAAAGGGCGCGATGCAGCGATAAACCTTATCAGAAACACATCCCCGGATATTGTGGTTAACGGAATATCCGGGGCGGCCGGTTTTCTTCCCACCCTTGAAGCCCTGAAGAAAGGGGTTAAGCTTGCACTGGCAAACAAGGAATCTCTTGTTGTGGGCGGGAAGTTTGTAAAAGCTGCAGCAAAGAAATACGGGGCGAGAATTATCCCTGTTGACTCGGAGCATTCAGCCATTTTCCAGTGCCTGCAGGGGGAAAGAAAAGAAGATGTGGAAAAGATAATCCTGACTGCCTCCGGCGGACCATTCAAGGACAGGCCAAAAGAGACATTTTCTACGATAACCCCTGAAGAGGCGCTCAAGCATCCGACCTGGAACATGGGTCAGAGAATCACCATAGACTCGGCGACAATGGTAAACAAGGCCCTTGAAATCATTGAAGCGAGCTGGCTTTTCGATATGCCCGGTGAAAAGATAGATGTCTGGATACACCCTGCGAGCATAGTACATTCGATCGTTCAGTTCAGAGACTCCAGCTTCAAGGCGCAGGTCGGCATCCCCGATATGAGGGTTCCCATTGCCTATGCACTGTCATGGCCTGAAAGGCTTATGCTCGATCTGCCGCGCTTTGATTTCCATGATGTGATGTCCCTGCACTTTACTAAACCCGAAGAGGGCAAGTTCAGGGCGCTTCGCCTTGCGCATGATGCCCTTAAAAAACCGGACACCCTGCCGTGTATCATGAACGCTTCTGATGAGATTGCTGTCGATGAGTTTATGAAGATGAACTTATCATTTGACAGGATACCCATTATAATTGAAAAGACAATGGAGAAGCTTTCCGGGGAAAAGGCGGATACAATCGAGGAACTGATAGAACTCGACAGGAAGTCAAGAATAACAGCAAAGGAAATGATATGATTACAACCGTTGTGGCATTTATTATTCTGCTTGGAATATTGATATTTTTCCATGAATTAGGCCATTTCCTTGTTGCCAAGATTAGCGGTGTGATGGTTCTGAGATTCTCACTCGGTTTCGGTCCGGCACTGATTAAGAAGAAAATAGGGGAAACCGAATACATGATTTCCGCATTCCCGCTTGGCGGATATGTCAAGATGCTGGGTGAGGGCAAGCAGAACGGGGAAGAGATGCTTGTGCCAGCGGATCCTGCCCGCTCGTTCGATTCGAAACCCTTGAAAATCAAAGCGGCGATTGTTGCCGCAGGGCCGGCTTTCAACCTTTTCCTCGCCTACTTCATATATGTCCTTGTTTCATGGATAGGCATACCGACACTTTCACCGGTAATTGGCGAGGTTCAGGAAAAGACGCCTGCCTATGACGCCGGTTTGATGAAAGGCGACAAGATAGTTTCCATCAATTCCAATCCGGTCAGGGAGTGGGAAGACATCCCGGGAATCATGTCGAATAACCAGACCGGCAAGCTTAATATTATCATCGAGCGGTCAGGCACCCAGTTCAAGGTTGAGGTCAAACCCAAGATAGCAAGTGCTAAAAACATATTCGGGGAGAATATCAACCGTCCTATAATTGGCATATCCCCTTCAGGCGAGATATTTATAACACGATATGGCCCGATATCGGGACTGGGTTACGGGATTAATCAATGCTGGTGGGTTGTGAAAATGACCGGCATTGCATTTGCCAAGATTATTGAAGGCACGGTCCCGGTCAAGGAAAGTCTGGGCGGACCTATTATGATTGCGCAGGTCTCCGGAAAATCATTCAAGGCCGGGCTGCTGCCGTTTCTTGGCCTCATTGCATTTATCAGCATAAACCTGGCTATAATAAACCTTCTGCCAATCCCCGTGCTTGATGGCGGATATATACTGATCTTTCTTATAGAGGGCATAATCAGAAGACCCTTAAAAGACAAGCCGAAAGAGATTGCACAGCAGATAGGACTGTTTCTTCTTATACTTCTGATGCTGTTCGCCTTTTACAATGATATAGCCAGGATTATTGCAGGAAAGTAAGAATGCACATCCTTGCTGTTGACACATCGACCGATATCTGTTCGGTGGCCGTTCTCAAAGATGGAGAAGTCCTTGGAGAGAGGAGCCTAAGGGTAAGGACCGGACATTCGGGTACTATTTTAAATCTTATCGATGATGTGCTAGGAAGTTCTGGTCTAAATAAAAAAGAAATTAATCTCATTGCAACCGGTATCGGCCCGGGGTCGTTCACGGGCATTCGCATAGGTATTTCCACAGCCAAAGGTCTGGCTGCGGCGCTGAACTGTAAAGTTAAAGGTGTTTGTACACTGGATGCCGTAGCAGCGAATGCACCTGAAACCGGTAAGCATGTAATGCCTGTACTGGATGCCAGAAAAGGCGAAATTTTCTGTGCTTTGTATGATAAAGACAGAAAAAGACTCTCGCCTCAGGTTAATATTGAACCGGCTCAGGTTAAAGATATGATAACCGGACCGACCCTATTTATTGGAAACGCCATAGCGCTTTACGATAATGTGTTCAGCAGTAGTCTCGGAAGTCTGTATCAGGCGGCAGGCAAAGACCTATGGTATCCAAGAGCGGCAGTTATCGGAAGGCTCGCTCTGGATACGGCTTTTGCGGTTAATGATATCAACCCCGTTTATATAAGGGCCTCCGATGCGACATTGCTTTTAAAAAGAATATCTCCTGAAAGCTGATAAAGCTTTTTATTGACGCCATAGCTTGAAAAAGGATACCATCCGGGTTGCCTCAAACGATATAAATACTGCCGGGAGGTGTCTAGTGTATAAGGATTTATCAGGGAAAACAGCTCTAGTGACAGGTTCAGGAAAGAAAACCGGGATAGGATATGCAATTGTCGAGAAGCTTGCCTCAAACGGAGCAAACATCATCATTGCAGATATGGGGGCGTTTGCAACAACACAAACTGAAGTAAGCACAGGCTCCGAAAATGAAATGACGGCTATCGCCTCCGGGCTCAAAGACCTTTATAAAGTTGATGCGATGCCTGTTGATGTCGATGTAACAAAAGGCGAGACGATAGCGGCAATGGCCGAGGCGGTAAAGGCCAGATTCGGAAAGGTTGATATCCTGGTTAACAACGCAGGCGCTTCATTCGGCGTGCCCAATGCATTCCTCTATTACGACGAAACGGCCTGGATGAGAACCATAGACGTCAATCTTCATGGCGCCTTCAGGGTTTCGAGAGCGATAATTCCCATGATGCCGCCCGGGTCAAGCATTATCAATATGTCCTCGCGTGCAGGCAAGGTTCCTCCGTTGTTCAACGGCGCCTATGCAGTAGCAAAGGCGGGTTTGATAATGCAGACAAAGGTAATGGCCAAGGAGCTAGCACCGAATATCCGTGTGAATGCAATTGCCCCGGGTCAGATCGGTACCGAACTGGAGCACTGGCGATTCGGGCTTGAAGCGAAATTCTTCAACACGACGATTGAGGACAGAAGGCAGGAGATGATCAAAACCATACCGATGGCAAGAATAGGAGACCCGGCTGATGTTGCCAATCTGGCGGCATTTCTGGCATCTTCCGAGTCATCTTATATAACCGGCCAGGCGATAAACATGACCGGCGGACAACTGATGGAACTATAGTTTAGACAACTAAAGGAACTCAAGGAGGATATTCATGGAAACAGTAATAGGCGGAAAGCTTGCAGCGGATGCGCTCATTGATCTTGGGATAGAATATATCTTCACGATCTCGGGGGGGCATATCACACCCATCTACCAGTATCTTGAAGGCTCGAACGTAAAGCTGTTCGATACGCGCCATGAGCAGGCCGCATGTTTCATGGCCGAGGCCATGGGGCGCATGACAAAAAAGCCGGGAATCGCAATGGTAACCGCAGGCCCGGGTTTTACTAATACTCTTTCGGCTATGGCCAATGCCAAGCTTGCCAACTCCCCGATGGTCCTTATTTCGGGTTGTGTAGGTATAGAGAGCTGCGAGAAACTGGACCTTCAGGACATGAGGCAATTCCCTGTCATCGAGCCCATAGTAAAAAGGGCATTCCTGTGCCAGAAAGCGGAGCGTATCCCCGAATTCATAGACATGGCATACCGTACCGCAATAACCGGAAGGCCTGGCCCTGTTTACCTTGAACTGCCTGTCGACGTGCTCAACACGCCTGTGAGTTTGGACAGGGTAAAGAAGACCAGTACCCTGCCTGTTTCGCGGCCGGTCGATACTGAAAATATACCGAAATTCCTTGACATGATCCTTGCTTCGGAAAGGCCTCTTATCATTGCGGGAAGCGGTGCATGGTATTCGGGAGCGGAGGATGAATTAAAGGCTTTCGTAGAAAAGACAGGCATACCTGCAATGACTGTCAATGCCGGAAGGGGTGTTCTGCCCGACACGCATGAACTGTGTTTCGAAGGATCTCTGGCAATCAGACCCGGGGCGGCATTCATGGCTAATGCTTCAGCCGACCTCGTCATTCTTTTAGGCTCGAGGATAAGCCTTTATTATCTGTTCGGTGATGTCTTTCCTGCCACGGCCAAGATGGTGCATGTTGACATCGAGGCCGAGGAAATCGGCCGCAACCGCTCAATAGACCTGGGCATTGTAGGTGATATAAAGGCTTTCCTCGGGGAGTGCATAAAGGCTATTGACAGCAAGGCGTTTTCACCCGGAATGCAGAAGCAATTCAGACCATGGGTTGAGACATTGAAAGAGGCTGATATCGCGGGCAAGGCTGGCATGAAGGAAAACTGGGAAAGCTCAGGTATTCCTATTCATCCCGTAAGGCTGATGAAAGAGCTGAATGAAATCATGGACAGGGAAGATGATATCATCGTCACCGACGGAGGCGATACGCAGGTCTGGATGGGCATGACCAGGACAGCGAAAAAAGGCGGTCATTATATGGACAGCGGTCTTTATGGCTGCCTTGGCGTAGGAATACCTTATGCGAACGCCGCAAAG
>CAYNVT010000141.1:0-10542 GCA_964400685.1 uncultured Bacteriovoracaceae bacterium
GATTCGAGTGGAGAAGTGCAGAGGCGCATCGATTATGACACGTTCGGATATGTGATAAGCGACACCAATCAGACGCTCGATGTGCCGTTCGGCTTTGCGGGCGGGTTGTACGATCCTGAGACAAGGTTCTGCCGCTTCGGGTATAGAGACTATGACACCGAGACCGGACGCTGGACAGCCAAAGACCCGATATTCTTTGCCGGCGGGGACACCAATTTGTATGGGTATTGTGTGGGTGATCCGGTGAATTGGGTGGATGAGGATGGATTGAAAAAGATAAACTGGTTCAAAACAAGTGATTCCCGTCACGATAAATTCGAAAAACTGCCTGATCCGGGAAAAGGAATAGTATTAAAAGGTACTCACGGAAACAGAGATTTCATCATAGGGCCAAATGGTAATCAGATTACACCTAGTCAATTACCTCGTGTGCTTGAAAACGATGTAAATCCAGGTGATACTATCTGGATCGCTGCTTGCAATACTGGAAGTGGAAACAATTCTTTTGCAGAGCAAGCATCAAAGTACATGCCCGATAATGTTTTTTTCGCACCAGATAATTATATATTTTACTATGATGATGGCAAATGGCCATTTGTCGGTCCATATGGTGATAAGAGCGACAGTAAAGGGAACCGTTATCCTGATTATCGCCACCCAGGTAAATTTAGGCGTTTCCCTAGATAAAATGGGATTAATTATGAAAATCAAACTTATTACATTTATACTTGCAATCCTTTTCCCAGTCTTACTGTACGCCTGCGGAGGCAACATGAATGAAGAGAATGCACTTACAACGGGAATTGAGTACTATTCTCTAACCCCAAAAGAGCTTAATGATCTTAAAGAGAAAGCCTATCATGGCGATGGGGATGCTGCGAATAGAATTTCATTATATTACGGCATCACTTGCCAAAATCCTGATAAAGCTAGGAAATGGAATGAGCTTGCCGCACGAAATGGGAACAGAACCGGACAATGGAATGTTGCCACTTATCTTTTTGATAAGCCCGATAATGAAAGCAGGAAAAAAGCTGTTTTCTGGTTTGAGAAATTGGCAAATGATGGAGATGAAGGTGGTTTGAATATGATGGGTGAAGCCTATGAAAAAGGCATCGGAGTAAAAAAGAACCTCAAAGAAGCCAAAGAATATTATAAAAAGGCTGCTTATAAGGGTGAAGTAAACTCGATTAACAAACTCATCGAGTTTTATAAAAAAGGCCTTGGTGGACCAGCTGATAAAATAAAATCAATCGCATGGCTTAAGGTTGAATCATCAATGGAGATACCAGATCCACGAATAAAAAAAGATTATCTGGAAAGAGTTAATTCATTGACCAAGGAATTATCTCCTTCTGAAAGAGAAAAAGTAAATTCAGAATACGAAAACATTATTAGTAAACTTACTGATAAAAGTGGAAATGCAATGGGTGTGCCTTTTAGGAAGAACAATGAATAATTTGCGCACCATAGGGGACGCTGATGAAATTATGACAATAGACTTGAAATGGTTTGAAATTATTGTTAGAAAGATATCATGCCGAGACAATCGAGGATAGACGGCCCCGGAGCCATACATCATATAGTAGTCAGGGGAATTGAAAGACGCAGGATTTTTAACGATGACGAGGACCGGGAATTCTTTTTAAAACGACTTGCACTGATAGCGAATGAGACAAAGACCGCCTGCTATGCATGGGCTCTTATACCCAATCATTTTCACCTGCTGCTCAGAACCGGGGCATCACCGATAACAACCGTAATGCGAAGTCTTCTTACCGGATATGCGCAATATTATAATAGAAGATATAAAAGACACGGCCATTTGTTTCAGAACAGGTATAAATCAATCTTATGCGAGGAGGAAACATATCTGCTCGAACTGGTAAGATATATACATCTCAATCCATTACGCGCCGGACTGATAAAAACAATGGAAGAACTTGACGCCTATGCTTACTGCGGACATTCGGCACTGATTAAAGGAGAACCATCTTTTCAGGATGTTGATTACATACTGATGCAGTTTGCCAAAAGTCAAAAAACAGCAGGAAGGGTTTATCGTGAATATGTGAAGGCTGGTATTGAGAAAGGGAAGAGGCCCGACTTGACTGGCGGAGGACTGATAAGGAGCGCAGGCGGGTGGGAGGCCCTTTTGTCTGAAAGATCGAAGGGATTCAAGGCTAAAGGAGATGAACGCATGCTCGGCAGCAGTGATTTTGTTGAAAAGATACTTCAGAATGCCGAAGAGGCGTTAAATAATAGGCTCAAGTTGAGACTTTCCGGCTATGACATGAAAAAAGCAGCGGAAAAAGCTGAAGAGATATTTGGGGTTAATCCACTTGAAAGCCGTATAAGGAATCGCCAACTGGTGAAGGCAAGAAGGGTATTCTGTTATTGGTGCGTAGTAGAGCTTGGTATTATTGGAACAGAATTGGGTAAACACCTTGGCATGACGCAGTCAGGAGTATCCCGGGCTGTAAAAGAAGGAGAGAGGATAATCAATGATGAGAAAATATGCCTTGTCGCAGAGTTATAGTCATATTATCATCAGCGTCCCCACATTGCCTTAAAATCACGGCGAATCTTCTGCTATTGGGCGGTAAGGGAGCTTGGAATTCAAGGAACCGAAGTTGGCAGGCTGCTGGGCATAAGCCAGCCCAGCGTCTCGCTGTCGGTCAGGGACGGAGAAAAGATCGTCAGACAGGAGAAGCTGAAGCTTAAATAAGATATTTATTAATATTACAATTACAACCAGTGTCCCCCAATACAATAACCAGTAGCATTAAGTATTTTAAATAAAACTCAACCACTTGATTCTATAAGGATTAAGGATTATTATAAAAAACATATCTACAAACAAATATTAAGGGGGGTGGAAGTATGAAAAGAGTTTTGATCCTGGCAGTAATGTTTACGATGGTTTTATCTTTCCAGGCTTATGCCGTGAACAGAGACAGCGGCATAACATTCTCTCTGTCAGGTGGCGGTTACACCTTTGATTCGAGAGAAGAAATTAATCTGGCTCCCATAGGAATGCTGAGATTAGGCTATGACATGTCAAAATATTTCGGTCTGGAAATACCTCTTGAAATGGGCGCATCTGATATCAAAAGAAACAAAATGTATGGGGATACATCAGTTAAAGAGGGAGCTGATGTCAGCCTTATGGGATACAGACTGGAAGGCCTTATTTATTTAATGCCAGAGAGCCGTTTTGTCCCTTATCTGGCAGTTGGCCTGGGCGACAGGAACATGAATGTCGAAGGGGCTAAAACAAAAGATAATTTTGTGGCCGGCTATGGGGCAGGAGCAAGAATATTTGTATCAGAGGACTGGTTCATAAGGGCCGACTTCCGTCATCTTCTTGTCTTTAAAGCTTTTGACGGCAATCCTGTAAACAACCTGGAATATACTCTGGGACTAGGCTGCTATCTGGGCGACAAACCTAAACCTGCACCTGTTGCAGTTGCAGCACCGGTAGTAGTTGAAGCACCGAAACCGGCCCCGGCACCGGCTCCGGCACCGGTTGTTGCACCAGCCCCAGCCCCTGCGCCTGTTGCCGCACCGGTTGGTGATGAGAAAGATATCATTGAAAAAGGAAGGGCGACAATTGATGTGGAATTTGACACCAACAAAGCAATAATAAAGCCCGGATTTGATGCAGAACTGGCCAACTTCGCAGATATACTCAAGAAATATCCTGACCTGAAAGTGACAATTGAAGGTTATACTGACAGCACCGGTCCTGCAGCTTTCAATAAAGCGCTCTCGCAGAAAAGGGCGGATGCTGTGAAGGATTATCTTGTCAAAAAACTTGGTGTTGATGCTGCAAGGTTGAAGGCTATAGGTCACGGCCCGGCAAATCCCATTGCAGATAACAAAACCGCGCAGGGCAGACAAAAGAACAGAAGGGTCGAAGCTGCTGTCGACTATCAGATTAAAAAATAGCCTGCAATAGTTCAAGCACTGAGGAATGCCGCTCTTATCATTGAGCGGCGTTTCCTTTTAACTAACCTGATCAGGTTTTTATAACACTAAAAATATTATTTAATATCCTCTGCTTGTTCCTGGCAGTTATATCTTTAGAAAATACCGCGAACTGCCGATATGTCTTTTACCAAACAATTATGAGGAGTACTTTAATAAATGAAAAAAATAACCTTAATCACTTTCGGCCTGCTGGTGTTATTCCTGATGTCTGCCTGTAACTCGGGTTCCGATGATGACTTGTTCAGCATCACCTCAATCAACCCGTCAGATGGGGCGACAAATGTGCCTCTAGACCAGACCATTACTGTTGAGTTCAACTATGATCTGAACTGGGACACAATTGCCTTATATGAGGATTTCTATCTTATAAATACGGATACCAGCCAGATGGTGGAAGGGTCTTTAATTCAGGCATCTGAAAATATAATACTTTTCATTCCAGACAGTGATCTTTCTCCGGACACCACATACAGTATTTATGTCGATGCTACGATTGAAGATATTTATGGTGATATTTTTTCTACGTCATCAATAACTTCATTCACGACAGAATCTGAATAATTTTTTAATAAACTCAGGAGCGAGGCATCTGACTGCCTCACTCCTGCATTTAAGCCTAGAAAAGGAATATGGGGAAGGAATCGGGGTTTTTGCCGAAGAATGTTACGTCGTCTATCTTCTCTATCTTGCTGCCCCTCAACAGACCGTAAAGCAATCGCTCAACACCCAGACCACCGCCGAATGTATCCGGGAAATATGCTTTTCCGCTGGAATCTTTCATGTGGACAGCAGCCAGAAATGGCCCGTACCCGTCCAGTATGTCGATATTTGTTATATTGCCCTCGTTGAACACCGGCCTTTCAACTATGACTTTGTTGTCAATGAGCCTTTCTACGATAGGCTCATATAGCCATTCACGGACCGCTCCGGAAAGTATCTCAAGGGCCGGCATATATTTTCCTGTGGATCTGCTCCTGGCCCTCACGCATATGTCATAGTTGTAGATCATATCGGAAGTAAATGATGAAATCGGAATCTTGCTGCCGTCTTTCTGAATGTAAGGATAAATGAGATCATAGTTTTCGCGCATAAGTCCCGTTATCCAGAAGAACTGAGAGCCGGCCTCCTCTCCTGCACCCGTTTCCGCGCCTGCCCTGCCGTATTTTTTAAGGATTTGATCATTTTTAAGCCTGGGAAATGGCTGAGTAGGAACATCGATAGCCACGTCCAATGCCTTCAGATCATCTTCATTCTTTTCTATAATCGCTTTTACCGCATGAATGAGCATTCTCTCGAAAAAGTCATACGCTTTCTCAACATCTTCCTTAAGGATTGCCTTAACCTTCTCAGGCTCATTCTTGTATGTTTCGAAATCTACATCTCTCCCCCTTTTAACTTCGATGTCTATCTGGGAGAAATCAATCAGGTACTTCCCGCGCTGTTTTCTCTGGGGGCTTTCAATCTCAAGCCTTACGTTCGGTGAATCTACGAATATTCCTTTAAATCTGGGGTTAAAGCACGCCATGAATTTATGGTAAATCATCGAATGCGTAGTCACATACGGCATCCCCTTGTAATGAATCACAGGCACATGCTCGACATCATGGGCAAGAGGGTCTGTAATCGGGCTCATTTGAACCCTTTCCAGATTCAGGAGGCCTTCATTTTCCAGAAAATTATGTACGGCAGTCACCATTGTGGTGCGCACATTCATGGCTGAATATATCGCATCGCCAACCCACCTGTTGATGTAGTTCTCTCTTATGAACTCTTCGAAAGAAGAGCCCTGCTGAATAAGGGACGCCTGGAAATGGAAAAGATCCTCGCCTATAAAAGTCATAAAGTCCTCCTGTATTTTTTCATCCGCACCAGCGGTCTGATTTCAATATCATCTTATCATCACCCTATTAACAATAATCATTCAGCAATCCGTGTGCCAATGCCTTATATCGAACTGCATAGGGATTATACCGGTGAAATCATAAGCTATTTATTCATATAACAGTTTTTGCAGAATTCAACAGCATATCTGACCTTGATTATTTAATTCACATTATTGTTTCAACATATAATAAATATACAATTATGTGCCACCATGAAAACCTTTCCAACTAATTTCCGTTTTATTAACCCATGGTTATGCGTCATGCGTGTCTGGCATTCCTGTTGCTTATCAAGATAAAATCCTTCGGAGGTTTTTTATATGGAGCATATTCAAGCGGCCGATACTGCATTTGTATTATTATCATCCGCTCTGGTACTTCTTATGACGCCAGGTCTTGCTATATTTTATGCAGGCATGGTCAGAGGAAAGAATGTCCTCGGCACAATCATGCAGAGTTTCATACTGATTTCTCTTATAACTCTGGAATGGGTTTATCTGGGTTATTCACTGTCATTCGGACCCGATGTCGGCGGTATTACCGGGAGTCTGGCATGGATAGGCCTTCGCGGAGTTTCATCTTTACCTAACCCTGATTATGCCGCTACGATCCCGCACAATGTATTTATGATTTTTCAGTGTATGTTTGCCGTAATTACCCCCGCACTCATAACCGGCACATTCGCAGAGCGGATAAAATTCGGGCCCTTTCTTCTTTTCAGCGTCCTGTGGGCGATCCTTGTATACAACCCGGTATGCCACTGGGTATGGGGAACGGGCGGCTGGCTTAAGAACATGGGCGTTCTCGACTTTGCGGGTGGCCTTGTAGTGCACCTTTCCTGCGGTGCGGCTGCACTTGCAGCGGCTTTTGCGACAGGCGCAAGAAAGGGATACGGCCATGAAAAATTCATTCCTCACAGCCTGCCCATGACGCTTCTTGGTACAGGCCTTTTATGGTTCGGCTGGTTCGGTTTCAATGGCGGAAGCGCGCTTGCCGCTAATGCAGTCGCCGGAAATGCCTATATCGCAACACACCTCGGAGGAATGGCCGGTATGGCCATGTGGGTTGCAGTCGAATGGATTCACAGGGGAAAACCGACAACACTTGGTGCGGCATCAGGTGCTGTTGCAGGCCTTGCGACTATAACACCTGCATCTGGTTTTGTTGGTCCCAACTCAGCAGTTATCATCGGACTTCTGGCAGGAGGCGCATGCTATGCGGCAGTGACTGCCAAATCAAGGCTGGGATATGATGACAGTCTCGATGTCGTAGGCATTCACGGCCTGGGCGGGATCATCGGCAGCATATGTGTCGGTATATTCGCATCAAAGGCAGTTAATGCAGCAGGAGCGGACGGTCTCATAAACGGAAGCCTTACGCTTCTTGGAGTCCAGGCACTGGCAGTTATTGTAATCGGATCATTTGTATTTGTTGCAAGCTGGCTGCTTCTAAAAATAATTGATAAGTTTATCGGACTCAGGCTTGCTCCTGAATCCGAGGTTATGGGCATGGATTTGAGCGAACATAGCGAAACAGCCTACAGCCGTTAATACATGGAGGGAATATGAAAAAGATCGAGGCAATCATTAAACCGTTTAAACTGGATGAGGTAAAGGAAGCCTTGAGCTCAATCGGCATTAAGGGCATGACCATAACCGAGGTCAGAGGCTATGGCCGGCAGAAAGGGCATAAGGAAATCTACCGAGGCGCCGAGTATTTCGTTGACCTTATTCCCAAGATCAAGATCGAGATCGTTGTCGAGAAGGAAATGGCCGAGGCAGTCATATCAAAGATTTCTGAAACTGCCAAAACAGGCAAAATCGGCGACGGCAAAATATTCATCATGCCTGTCGAAGACGTTATCCGGGTGAGAACAGGAGAACGGGGCAAAGATGCAATTTAAAGGAGCAGCTGTATGTGTTCAATCCTTGGAATTCTTGACATCAAGACGGACGTAAAGGAACTGAGGGCTAAAGCCCTTATGATGAGCCGCAGGATGCGCCACAGGGGGCCTGACTGGAGCGGAATATACGTGAATGAAAAGGTAATACTCGCCCATGAAAGGCTGTCCATAGTCGATGTAAACAAAGGCGCTCAACCCCTTTATTCCGCCGACGGAAAACTCGCACTTGCAGTCAACGGCGAAATATACAACCACAAGGAGCTCAAGAAATCGCTCGAGGAACCATACAATTTTCTGACAGAATCAGACTGCGAGATCATCCTGGCGCTTTACAGACAAAAGGGCATTGATTTTCTCGAGGATTTAAACGGCATTTTCGCCTTTGTCCTGTATGACAGTGAAAACGACATATACCTGATAGGCCGCGACCATATAGGAATAATCCCGCTTTATACCGGACATGACGAACACGGCAACTTCTTCGTCTCATCCGAAATGAAGGCTCTTATGGGCGTTTGCAGCAAGGTTGAGGAGTTTCCCCCGGGCCATTACTATTGCAACAGGGAACAAACCCCGGTCGAGTGGTACAAAAGGGACTGGATGGAATACGACAATGTAAAGAACAACAGCACCAGCATCAAAGACCTGCACAGGGCGCTGGAAGAGGCGGTGGAACGCCAGCTGATGTCCGATGTCCCTTATGGTGTTCTTCTTTCAGGCGGGCTCGACAGTTCAATCGTTTCGGCTGTAGCCAAGAAGTATTCGGCAAAACGCGTTGAGACCGGCGGACTCAAGGATGCATGGTGGCCCCAGCTGCATTCATTTGCAATAGGGCTTGAAGGTTCGCCCGACCTTGCAGCGGCGCAGAAAGTTGCCGACCACATAGGTTCGGTGCACCATAACTTTACATTTACCGTTCAGGAAGGCCTGGATGCCATACGAGACGTTATCTATCATATTGAAACCTATGACGTGACCACGATAAGGGCCTCAACTCCCATGTATCTGATGTCGAGAAAGATAAAATCGATGGGCGTTAAAATGGTGCTGTCCGGAGAAGGTGCTGATGAGATATTCGGCGGATACCTGTATTTTCACAAGGCGCCTGATTCGAAAGAGTTCCATGAAGAGACGGTGAGAAAACTCTCCATGCTGAGCAAATACGACTGTCTGAGGGCTAACAAGTCACTTGCAGCCTGGGGAGTGGAAGGCAGGGTGCCGTTCCTCGACAAGGAGTTCATGGATGTCGCCATGCGCCTCAACCCTGAAGACAAGATGTGCACCGGCTCAAAGATAGAAAAGCACATTCTTAGAAAGGCTTTCGAGGATTATCTGCCTTCCGAGGTAGCCTGGCGGCAGAAAGAGCAGTTTTCTGACGGCGTAGGCTACAACTGGATTGATACACTCAAAGAGGTCGCCGAAAATTCTATCAGCGATGTGCAGATGGAGAACGCGCATTACCGTTTCCCCATCAACACGCCTGTCACCAAAGAGGCCTATTACTACCGGACGATCTTCCAGGATTTCTTCCCGCTCGACAGCGCCGCACAGTGCGTCCCGGGAGGGCCGTCGGTCGCCTGCTCGACACCTACTGCGATCAAATGGGATAAAGCCTTTGCAAAGATGGCTGACCCTTCGGGCCGCGCCGTAAAGGATGTTCATAAGGACAGCTATAAATAAAGCGGCGGGGAATCAGTGGTGAGTGGTGAGAATGAAAAACGTGACAATATTCAGGAGAATGATTCATGAAAATACCTATAGTAGAGCTTATTGCAATTACTGAAGCTGCGATAAAACGATACGGCTACAATGATGAAGAGGTGAGCATCATCAGGGATGTGCTTATGTATGCCCAGCTCAGGGACAATAATCAGGGTGTTGTCAAGCTTATCGACAAGGGGATACCGAAAAATCCGAATGCCCTGGAAATAGCAATAGAAAAGGAATCTCCTGTTTCGGTTCAGATCAACGGCAATCAGAACCACGCCATGATTGTCATGAACAGGGCCATTGAAGAGGTCTTGAAAAAAGCGGGCAAATCAGGACTTGCCGTTGCATCTGCATTCAACACAAGCACGTCTTCCGGGGCCATAGGCTTCTATGCATCCCGTCTTGCACTGAAAGGGTTCATAGGTTTTGTTTTCAGCAGGTCGCCCGAAAGGGTTGCCGCTTACGGTTCATACGAGCCTGTCTTCGGCACGAATCCTTTGGCGGTTGCGATCCCGGCCGACCCGGACCCTGTAGTCCTAGACATGTCGACTGCCGCAACCTCATATTTCGGTCTTGTCGAAGCGTTAACCGCAGGCAGGAGCATACCTGCTGATATGGCCTATGATGCCCAGGGGGAGCCCACAACCGACCCTAAAAAGGCCATTGCCGGGGCAATACGTTCATTTGACCGGAGCTTCAAAGGGTCCGGACTTGCTCTTATTGCCGAGATACTGGCAGGACCGCTGGCAGGGGCGGCATTCTGCGGAATCGGAAACAGCAAAGGCAACTGGGGACATTTTATACTGGCCGTTGATCCCGAACTCCTTGCCGGCAGGGACCAGCTCAAAAAGAATGTCTCGGAAATATTTCTCAAGGTAAAATCAACAAAAAAGCTGCCCGGTGTCGATGAAATATTCCTCCCGGGAGAAAAGGAGAATCTCCTTGCCAGGAAACGCCTTCAATCGGGATTGATCGAGGTTGAAGACAACCTGCTGGCTGAACTTAAAAAAGTTGCGGGTATTGTTTGAAATTCAAGGTCTTGATATTCAGACT
>CAYNVT010000142.1:0-10376 GCA_964400685.1 uncultured Bacteriovoracaceae bacterium
GATTCGAAATATCGAATATGTCGGTTCTTTGAATACCCATCAGGGCAACAAACCGGACATGTTTGACATTATGATAATGTCCCGCTGATTTGACTTTCCAAGCCGCATGCCTTACATATGATTCATGAACTTTTTTACAAAATTTTTCAGGACCGACAAGGAAGAGCCTAAAGAATTTTCTTCTGTAAAGCGTCTCAAAGTGCTTCCTGTTCTGCCTCTTAAAGATACTGTACTCGTGCCGGGCGCACTTCTGCCGCTGCTCGTGTCCAACTCCGCGTCCATAGGCCTTGTCAGGAGATTTCATGACAACAACGAACCTTTCGTAGCCGTAGGCATAAGAGACCCAAAATCGACAAATGCCGATGTCTGGGAAAATATTTACAGGACCGGTTGCCTCGCATATATCGTCAAGCTCACGGAGAACGACAGCAACGAGATCTCGATCATGGTCAGGGGCGATCATAAGGTTTTTCTGGAAAACAAGGTTGAATCCTCCCCGCTGCTCAAAGCAAGCGTGATATATTTTGATGAGGATATGAGCGTCACCCGTGAAGTGCATGCCCTTGTCCATTCAACCATTCAGGCTCTCAATCAGCTTGCGAGGCTTTCCTATCACGGTATGGATTCGGCCATAGCAGGAATGGCTAAAATCAGGGACCCTCTCGTTCTTTTAAGCACTGTTACAACAACACTTCCTCTTCCTGTTGAAAAGAAACAGCATATTCTAGAGCTCAAATCGCTTGCGGACAAATTTACTCATCTTCATCAGGTGCTAAGGGATGAACTGGATATTCTCGAGACATCCTCCAGGATTACCGAGAAGGCAAAGGGCGAAATAAATCATGCCCAGAGAGAATATTATCTGAAGCAGCAGATGAAGGCCATCAGAAAAGAGCTCGGGGAGACACCCGAGACTGAAAATGAGATGGACGAGCTCAAAAAGGAGCTTGGAGCAAAAAACCTGCCCGAGATTGTAAAGAAGGACGTTGACAAGGATTTGAAACGGCTTGCTCGAATGCAGCCCGGCTCTTCAGAATATGTGACTCTCCGCACGTACATGGACTGGATACTCGAGCTTCCCTGGCATGAGCAGAGCGAAGACGAACTGGACATAGCACGTGTTGAGGCCATATTGAACGAAGACCATTTCGATCTGAAGCGCCCAAAAAAACGCATCATTGAATACCTGTCCGTAAAGAAGCTGAAAAGCGACATGAAGGGCCCCATTCTCTGTTTTACCGGTCCGCCTGGGGTGGGAAAGACCTCGCTCGGCCGCTCGATTGCTCGTGCTATGGGCAGAAAATTCATACGAATCTCCCTCGGAGGAGTCCGGGATGAGGCTGAGATCCGCGGTCACAGGCGAACATACATAGGCGCCCTTCCGGGCAGGATTATCAACGGCATGAAAACAGCAGGCACTATGAATCCGGTCTTCATGCTGGACGAGATCGACAAGCTCACACGGGATGTTCAAGGCGATCCGGCTTCAGCACTGCTTGAAGCGCTCGATCCAGAACAGAATTCCACTTTCTCAGACCACTATCTCAATGTGCCCTATGACCTTTCCAGGGTCCTGTTTATAACCACGGCAAATGTGACCGATTCGATTCCCGCAGCATTAAGGGACAGGATGGAGATAGTTGAAATTGAGGGATACACCCAGGAGGATAAACTGAGAATTGCAAGTAGTTACCTCATCCCTAAAGAGATTGAAGCAAACGGTCTCTCAGGATTCGACATCGGCTTTGATGACGACGCAATCACTCACATCATAAGACATTATACAAGGGAATCAGGGGTACGGAACCTGCAGCGTGAAATCGCTTCCGTCCTGAGAGTTATCGCTTCCCGGGTCGCAAGAGGCGGCGTTCCAGTAAAGAAAGTAGATACAGCATTCATCGAAGAAGCCCTGGGTGCGGTAAAATACCTTCCCGACGCCAGAAAGCGCACGCGAATACCAGGCATAGCGACCGGTCTTGCATGGACGCCCTTCGGCGGGGAAGTCCTTTATATCGAATCAGCCCTGGTTGACGGAAAGGACGAGATGATACTTACCGGACAGATAGGCGACGTCATGAAGGAATCAGCTCGCATCGGACTCAGTCTCATCAGAGGTATGGGCATAGTCCTGCCTAAGGACAAATCCCTTCATATACATGTACCTGCAGGCGCCATACCGAAAGACGGCCCATCGGCCGGCGTCACCATGGTAAGCTCTCTCTATTCTCTGCTGACTGGCAAAGTAGCTGCAGACAACCTGGCCATGACCGGAGAAGTTACACTAAGGGGAATCGTCCTGCCGGTGGGAGGCATTAAGGAAAAGGTTCTTGCAGCAAAAAGGGCGGGAATCAATACGGTTATACTGCCCAGAATGAATGAAAAGGATATCGGCGAGATTGAACCGGAAGTGCTCGGAGACATTCAAATAATATATGTCGAATGCATTGAAGATGTTCTCAGGGTTGTCTTTGAAGGTACTGTCCAGACCGGACGCAATTGTCTTAACATGCACAATGAAACGACTGCCGGCGACAACACCATAAGGGTCTCCTGAACCTCTGACCCGTTTACACTACCACAGTATGCCTAATGAAGCCGAGGCTCCGACCTTGTTGTCATAGCTTAACTGCATACTGCAGTTCTTGAGAAAATAGCCGACCCCTGCTCCTGCAAACATACCCGGTGAATCTGTCTGGTCATCGATTGAACTATTGCTGCTGTTCAGCTCGACTCCTCCTGATGCCAGAATAAATATACCTGAACCTTTCCCGGCTTCTATGCCACTCTTAACGTATAAACCGTTATTCAGCGTTTTTGCGCTCTGATAATTATCGATGCCGTCAGACCCTTTCATAGACAACAGTTTTCTCGACAGAGTACATCCCATTGAATTGACATACTTCATTATTGCTCTATCGGAATAGCCACTTACCTTTATCATCAACTGGCCGTCGTTTATCCGGGTCACACCATTATCGCTCATCTTCAGGCCTTTTATGATTTCTGAATTTGTACTGTCGGGGACATCTTCAATCAAGATGGTTTCGGGCTTTTCCTGGATGAGGCCCTCAGAACTTACGTACCTGACGCCACCCGACGCAAAAACTGAAACCGGGAAAAAGACAGTAATCATTAAAAACATTTGTATTTTTTTCATATGGGTAAAAAACACAGCAAATAAGGTGCCATCTATCAATTCCAGTTATTTCAATATGTTGCTGCGGGCATGCCTTTTTTTCAATATACCAGTATGTAATTATTTTCACGTAAACGTAAATCCGGTTACATTATGAAATTACATTTATTCCACGCATAATCAATAAAGAATCCCCCTGACAGTTATCCGGCAGGGGGATTTTATTATTCAGATACAGATACTAGAAACTCGCCCATTCAATAGCATTTATAATCAGGTCATTGTATCCGAGTATCCCGAGATTAAGCCAGTCATAGGTTCCGAATTGGGTGGCAAATACAATGCCGTCAGGATCAACTGTTGCTGCAATGACAGGTTTTTTGCTGCCTGTAAGCGTCGTTCCAAGAACTTCAACCGAGCCG
Organism: uncultured Bacteriovoracaceae bacterium; assembly: GCA_964400685.1. Taxonomy (GTDB): domain Bacteria; phylum Desulfobacterota; class Desulfomonilia; order UBA1062; family UBA1062; genus DATCTV01. The sequence continues at coordinate 3,559 of CAYNVT010000142.1, forward strand.
TCCGATGGTATTGAGATGCCGGCTACTTTCATGGTCACCGCATTCATTGTTCCGTCTACGGTGAATACCGTGTCGGCAGCCTTGTGCCCGGAAATGATCTTGTGAATACTGGTGTCGACCGGTGCAAGCCTTACCCACGCCCAGCCGAAATAGTACGGCTCGGACGATGCCAGCTCCGCATCCTGGACATAGATGTCAAAGCTGTCTGTCAGATTGAGGGTTGCGATCTTGTATTCCGTATGCTCATACTTCTGTGCCGGTGTGTTCGCCTTTACCGCGAAGCTGCTACCTGTAGCATCATTGACGTCCCATCCGTAGTAGTAGACTGCATCACCGTGAATTGAATATACGTTAGCATAAACATCATATTGACCTGGCTCGATATTTCCCTGATGGAATCTGAGCACAGGAAGGAATTCCGTCGAATAGCCGAAGACGGTCGCAAACGGCCTGTTATAAGTAAATTCAGACCACTGGTTGTCGTCCGGAACAAGGGTGCTGACCTTTATATCAGGTTCCTGAACGTCATTATCCGAGCACATAAGGAAATAGCCGGAATTGAGAAGTATATGCGATTCGTTCGCAGCAGGGGTATAGTTGAATTTAAATGTATCGCTTACAAACTGAAGACGCCCTTTTACAGTTACAGGCACAAGCTTGATTTCAGCCCATCCGAAGTAATAGTTGTTCGGGTGATTGAACTGGGCATTCTGAATATATATGTTAAGTTCCCCGCTGGTCACCTTGACATTATCCAGAAAATACCAGTTGTGCTGGTATGCCTCGCCGGGAAGCCCGGATGCGGTATTCACAAACTGATCCATCGGATCGCTCTTGTTGAGTCCGAAATAATATTTACAGGTCATTCCGGAGGGGTTGTAAAGCCTTGCATATACCCTGTAATATCCGTTTGAAACCGTCTTATGCAGGCGCATTACAGGAACCGTTTCAAGGGTATGGGCAAAAAGCGTTGAGAACGGACGGTCATACGCGTATTCGCTCCACATGTCGTCTATCTCGATACCGGTCTTCGAAATTACTGGGTCCTGGTTCGCATTGTCTACACAGCTGAATGTGATGGGTGTGCCTTCCGTCTCTTCTGTCAGGTCGTTGTCCAGATTTACAAGTCCGACGCCCGCTGCAACTGCATCGGTTATCGACTGCTGCTCGGATATGCTGAGATAGGTCTTGTTTATGTCGATCTGACGATGGCCAATTATGATCAAGTCATATGCCGCGCGCAGTTCTTCGGCAGTACCGATTTGAGTGGTTGCGATGTCGAGAACTGTCTTCTGCGCACTCGAACTGTCAAGCACCGGCTTGATCGTGCTTGTATAATCGGCATAAAAGGCACTTGCCGAATTCACTATTACAAGGGCCTTGGAATTCGCATTCCTCGCCTCGAAGCGTATGGAAACAGGCGATGAACCTAAAACGACCTTTTCAACCTCAGGGTAGAACTTGTATGCAGTGCTCTCGGCCCTTACAGTAAAAGTGCCTGTTTTAAATGGCGTAAATGAAAACTCCCCTTTTGAATTTGTAACAACCGTTTTGTTCACAGGGCCGCTCATGATGACCGTTACACCAGATACAGGTGTTCCGTCATCGGATATGGTTCCTGATATCTTGCATCCAGCCAGCATAATGCAGGCAATAACAGCCGATACAATTATCAACCTCTTCATAATTTCGCCTCCCTTTTATTATGTTTATTCTGCAATAGAAATATTAACGCCTGTCTGTCCGCTGAATTGTGGAACATCAGCCTGAGCTTCAACGATATTGCCGTCTTCTTCGGTATATACAAATACCTTTGTCGCCACATTTGTCTCGCCTGTAAGGGTCAGAGCCAATATGCCGCTTGTTTTATCAAAGATTGCTGAATTTATATCCGAGTCATGTATGCTTCTTATATAATCACACGCCTCATCATAAGTAACGAAGACGGGATTGTATCCTGAAACATTCGCCAGAACACCATTAAGAATTGCATTCCAGTTTGTTGAATCGATAGCCGAGATATACTGTTCATGAGTAAAAAGGGTTGCAAGTACGCGGCTGTCAAAAGCGCGTTTGAGCTGTCTCGTCCCCCTGCCTACTGAGGCGTTTACGTCATTGTCAGGCGCCCATTCATAGCCCGCATCATCCCTTATTTCAGTAACGCATACAAAAAATTTATTATCAAAATCAGGATATTCGGGAAGGCTCATGTAGTCCGCATAATACACGGGCAAAGCTTCGCTGGAGGCTCCGTATTCATACAACCTGTAAGGCCCGGCAATAAGCCACGGCTGTCCATAGGCAAGGTTCGGCTTCATCTGAATTATAAGATATTCAATGCCCCGGTTTACAAGACCCTGAAGGCTCGTCGAACCAAGTTCATAATAATGGGGAACAAGGGAGCGTCCGACAGGTACGTCATATTTGCTGTGCCAGGCATCAGCCTCTGAGTAAAGCATTGACATCTTGAGGTTCGACCAGGGCATATATGTTGAGCCGTCCCAGTAGAATTTGCTGTCTGATGCAAGGGCGTGCACATTAGCTGTGGCCTGGCCGGAATTGACCAGGCTTGCAAGGTGTTCCGACTCATCTTCGCTCGCATCGATGTCTTCGAGGAAAAATGCGATATATGGCTTTATGCCCTTATTCACCGCTGTATCCGCCCATGACAAAGGCCCCGAAGTATCGTCTACCCTCATCGTGAGGAAATTGGGCAGACACTGCATGGCAAAAGGCTTTCTGGCCGCCCAAACAATGCTTCTCCAGACAAGGTCATCAAGTCCGAACACGGTCCCTTTTACGGCTTTCGTGAACCACGAACCCGATCCGAACTGGACCGCCCTGCCATTACCTATGCTCCTGGCGACAAGGAAAGGAACCGTGTCTCCCGATCTGGCTAGAACCGCTGCATCGTTACCTGCTGGTACGGAAAAACCTCCCACTGTCATAAAACCTGTCCCTATTGAACTGTTAAGGGTATGCAGTGATGTGATGTAATGGGAAGTATTGATAAATTTCACATCCCCCAGGGACGACGGGGAATTATAGGTGAAACCGAAAATGTCATTTATAAAATCATAGCGCCCTTCTGCCGCCGCACTGGATTCAGGCACCAGTCTTATCTTGGCCCAGCCCCAGTAATAGCTCAGGCTGTCATACTGGGCCTGTTTCACATAAAGACTGAAATTACCATTGGTTATGTTAATATTTCCCAGATTGTATTCAGTATGTTCGTTTATCTGAGAGCTGTTGTTCCTTATAGTGTAAATCGATTTCTCTGTCGGATTCGATGCCGAGAATCCATAATAGTAAGTGCAGTTCCCGTAGCTTGTATAAACAGTTCCGTAGACCTTGTATGAACCGTTCGGAATATTTTCGGCATGAAAGCGCATGGTCGGTACGGTCTCGCCTGAATGGGCAAAAACCGTATAAAACGGTCTGTTGAATTTGAAGTTGCCCCACAGATTGTCATCCGGTACCAGCAAATCTTTTACTGTCACAACAGGGTCCTGATGTTCGGAATCTCCACATCCTATGACGACAGTATCGCTTCCGTCGGCAGTTGAAATATTGTCATCGAAATTAACAAGCCCGCTGCCTGAATTCACGGCGTTCGTTATATGCGTCTGCTCCTGGGATGAAAGCAACGAACCGGAGGCATCCAGTGACCGGTGGCCTATTATTATCACATCGAACCTCTCTATATCCTGAGTAAGGTTTTCGTTCGCCAGATCGACCACGGTGTATGCCACTCCAAAATTTTTCAGATATGGTTCAATATAATGTTCGAAATCGGAAAAACTCTGGCTTTGAGAGTTGACAAGCACAAGGGCTGATTTCTGCACCGGTGCAGAGGTAAAATCAATGCCCGTTTTATTGGCGAAGGGATTGCTGAGAGCAACCACCTGTACGGCAGGCTGAAAGGCGTGTACACCGGAGACCGGCATTACCCTGTATTCACCGTTTTTGAATGCGTTGAATTTATACTCTCCGTTGCTGTCGGTAGTTGCAGAGGCCTTTATCGGACCATCGAGTTTGACCGTTATGCCTGACAATGGCATGCCGTTGTCGGTAACCTTCCCGGAAATAACGCACCCTGAGATAACAACACACATGATGAAAACGAATACCGGTAAAGCTTTCCTCATATAATCCCCCCTCAATACTGCTTTGTTATGATCTGTATAAACAAATTGCAGATATTTCTATTTATATTATGCAATTATCATACCCGTATATATCTATTTTTAAAACGGTATTAATACTGCTTCTATACGTTTCTGCATTACTGTTCCGGAATGTGCAATAGAGAATAATTTGCCCAAAAAATTGAAACTAATTCTCCTGTAAGCCTGCCCTTCCAGTTAATTCATTTTGTGTTCCTTTACTGCGCTTCCATTCCTCGAAGACCTCGCATTCCAGCCTGAAATCGGGCGTATGCACGAGAATGAGCTTTGCTTCTTCTGAACCCGTATTCGAATATTTAAAGGTAATTCCCTTCGGGACGATACATACATCGCCTGTCGAAAGCTCTTCTGTTTCGTCTCCCACGCTAAAGAGTATGCTTCCTGTCACGATGTAATAATATTTGTCGGAGCGTTTCGAGAATGAAAGCTTATGGCTGACGCCTGCCGGGACGGTTATCTCGGCGAATGACGAACTGGTGTTTCGTCCGGCCGTATAATCGACGATTGCGAGTCCGTCGAACTCCAGTGGTTTCGTGTTCCCGTGTCTGATAATCATATTCTTATCCCTGCGCTCCCCATGTTTTCGCGTCTAAACAAATAAAGTTTTCTACAGTTTCCATTTGCCGGAATAATATACCTCTTTAACGCTTTTCGCCTTATCCCTTGCCCATGATTCCAATCCCATCTTCTTGATCAGGCATAAATTGAAAACTTTTGTATTATGCGGCAGATTGGCGGCCTGATCGGCATATGGATGAAGATAATCACATGGGAAGTCTTTACAATCGCAACAGAAATCAACCCCCTTCTCCTCGGCACACGGATACACGTGACATGGCATGGGTATAATGGGACATTTTCCGTTTTCGCCCCTGCATCCTCTGCAAACAGCCTGTTCCAATGGAATGCCCGTCTTTTTTGATACCAGGGCCCGCAGTTCGTGATTCTCGTTTGCCAGATACACGATGCAGTTAAAGCAATCCAGTCCGCATGGGGCTGTCATCTGTTTATAATTCATTCATCCATCTCCTTGTAATGTCATGCATTCAAATGGGATCGCGCCTTAATGGCCGGCAGCATGTTTTTTCACCTTTGACATGAGGGCTGAGCTTAGATGTTCGAGATCCCATTTTCTTTACATCAATTCTTCCGGATGTCGAATGTGATCTTTAAGTATGAGACGTCGCGTTGTCAACTACTGAGGGATGAAGTCTTAATAATATCCATTTTTATATGTGGATTTTTCATTCCCAAAGCTCTAAATAAAGTATGAATCTCTACACCTATCAAAAGAATGGATGAAAGGAGGTTTTATGCAACTGTCTGAGAGCCAGGTCACAGGGTTCGGGAAGCAATCGTTTGATACCGGAAAGTCTGCATCAAAAACATCATCCTTCAGAATCACTGGCGCCATGAAGATACTTGCCTATTTGACATTGATTGTCTTCATCATTGCAATAGCAGGATGCGGAGGAGGCAAATACTACAAGATCACCCAGGTCGAAACAGGCAAAACCTATTATTCTAAAGAAGTGAAGATGAAGAAGGACGGCATTGTCGTTTTCAATGTGGCAGGGACCGGCGATCAGATGAAACTGGAAAAAGCCAATGTCGAAACCATTACGAAAAAACAATTCGATGATGCCCTGTCTCTCGGATTACCCGCAGCAGCCGCCGTTTCCGACATATGCAGCTCAACCGCCGGCGTAAATTTTGTTATCACGAACAACTGCAGTACCGCCCAGACCGTACTCATGAACAGCGACAATCAGCAGTACTCGCCGGTTTGCCTTAATAAAATCGCCCCCAAAGAAACGACAAAGACATTCCTGCTTCCCGAGAACCACAACTATGCATTCTGGGTAGGTAATTACGGCTCGGCTACATTATGTGAACTGACTCTCCAATCCAACTGGCAGAGCTATAATATATCCTTCAACCAGGGGTTCAATATCGGGATGACGCTGGTTGCACCTGCGGGAATGGTAGTCCCGAGGATAGTCGCGAAAACAAGCAAGGCATATGGCGCATATCCGCTTAAGAGTGAGCTCCCGAAATGCTATACAGCGCCATGCTATCAGCCGAATTATGGTGCTCCGCCGATGGGCGGAACCTACCATCTGTATCTTTGCAACCGGCCTGAAGACACTGCCAGCACGCCCGGACCTTACGGGTGCAAACTGAATGAATGCCCACCGGATGGGAATATGGACAAATGTCCAGACTGGAGGACGCTGCCATGCCAGGGGACTCCGAAACTGACGGGCGGGAGCTGCGCGGAATCATGCCCGGGAACATAGGCCTGATATGAACCAAGGGAACAGTGTTATGAAAAACAGGATAATCGCTATTGCGGTGTTTCTGGTGTCACTGCTTGCCCTGACAGGCTGCGGAGGGGGCACATACTACAAGGTCACGCAGACCGAAACAGGCAAGATCTACTATTCAAAAGATGCCAAAATGAAGGATGCCGGCGTTGTCGTTTTGCATGAAGCAGGAAGCGGCAAAAAGGTAAAGCTGGAAAAAGCCAGCATCCAGATTATTTCAAGTGAGGAATTCAAAGATGCGCTCTCCGGCAGCATTTATATCGACAATCAGATCACATCAAACAGCGCCCGTCCGTGTATTTAC